>CAYQYJ010000004.1:24799-35742 GCA_964421605.1 uncultured Ardenticatenaceae bacterium
CCAACTACAACTTCACGGCTGTCGCCAACAGCAACGTCTCCTCCCCTGTCACCTACACCTGGCGCTCGGTAGACCACGACGAAGTACAGCAAGTAAGCGGCAGCAGCGATACGCTGACCTTGAACTGGCCCGAAAGCGGCCTGCAGCCCATCGCGGTCAAAGCGGAAAATGCCTGGGGCAGCACGGTTGCTTTCGTAACCATTAACATCAACACCCCTCCCCTGACGGTCACGGTCAGCGGCGACGCCATTGGCGTCATCAACACCACCCACTTCTTCACAGCCACCAGCGAGCCGCCTGAGGTAACCGTTCCTCTGACCTACACCTGGCAAAGCAGCGGTTCGCCCGCGCAGTTGGTACAGACGAATGGCACAACCGACATAGCGGGTTTCACCTGGGGCAGCGCCGGCAACCAATCCGTTTCGGTAACGGCAGCCAATGTGGGCGGCAGCGCCGATGACAGCGCAACTATCAACATTATCAATGACGAACCAGGCACAGCGCCCACAGCGCTGCTGCTCAGTGGGCCGACGCATGGGTTGATTAACACGACCTACCAGTTTGTCGCTGCTGTGACGCCGCAAACGGCTACGCAGCCCGTGCATTACACCTGGCAGGTGAACGGGCAAACGGTGCGCGAACAGGACAGCGGCGGCAACGATGTGGTTACCTTTACCTGGCCGGATGGCGGTATATACGAAATCAGCGTGACAGCGACGAATGCCTTTGGCGCAGTCAGCGACGACCTGAGTATTAGCGTCATATCCCCGGTAACCAGCGTGAGCGCTAACTGGCCCGCGGTGCTGCCGCTGAATGTCACCTACGACTTTACGGCTGCCGTCCAGCCGCTGACGGCCACAACGCCCGTTACCTATACCTGGTGGACGCCTGACCTGTTCAATGAGGTCATTCACGTAGGCGGGTTGACGGATACGTTTAGCTACGCTTTCACATCCACAGGCGCTAAAGCTATCGCCGTCACGGTTAACAATGGGGCGCAAGACATCCAGGCGTCTACAACGATTGAAGTCATCCGGCCCATCACCAGCGTCGGGCTGACCGGGCCAGACAGCGGTGTGGCTGGTCAAGATTACACGTTCACGGCTGCTGTACTGCCGGCAAACGCCACCACGCCTGTTGAGTACACCTGGGAAGCCACCGGGCAGACGCCGGTTGTACACAGCGGCGACATCACCGATGACGTCACGTTTAACTGGGTTGATGCCGGCAGCAAAACAGTCACCGTGACCGCCAGCAATGGGTTGGACAGCTACAGCGCCAGCGTTACTATTGAAATTGCGGACGCAGTCACGCCGCCCGCTAATGTGACCCTTAGCGGCCCGACCAGCGGCCTGGTCAACACACCGTACACTTTTACCGCCAACGTGACTCCACCAGACACCACCACGCCCATCACCTACACCTGGGAGGCGACGGGGCAGCCGGTTACGGTACACAGCGGCGGCCTCAGCGATGCCATTACCTGGAGTTGGGCCGGTCAAGGAAACAAGACGATCACGGTGACTGCCGGCAACGACGGCGGCAGCGTGAGCGACGTTTTTACCATCTCTGTGGGGCTGCCCGTAACGCCCCCCAGCGCCGCCAGCATCAATGGGCCTGCCAGCGGCGTCGTGAATACGCCCTACCAGTTCACGGCGAATGTTGCCCCGCCATCCACCACTACACCACTCACCTATACCTGGGAAGCGACAGGGCAGACGCCCATTGTGCGCAGCGGGGGTTTGAACGATGCCGTTACCTTCACCTGGAGTACGCCTGGCGTGAAGACAGTCGTCGTCACCGCCGCCAATGCGGCAGCCAGCGTCAGCGACACGCTGACCATTGATGTGACCAGTGCGGTAATCGCGCCCACGTCGGTCAGCCTGTCAGGCCCAGACCATGGCATGGGCGATACCAGTTACACCTTCACCGCCCAGGTATCGCCAGCCAACGCCACCACGCCGCTGACCTACGAGTGGTCGGCTACAGACCAGACGGATGTGGTGCACACCTCTGGACTATCGGATGCAGTCAGTTTCAGTTGGAGCAGCGCGGGCATCAAAACGGTCTGGCTTACCGTCAGCAACGGAGCCGGATCGGTAACGCAATCCACCGCTATCCACATTGAAGTCACTTACCACATTTTCCTGCCTTTCACAGCCGGCAGCAGCGCCCTACAAAATGTTCCCACCGCTGGCGGCAACCTGTCGCGTAGCAGCGGCAAAGCCTCGTTTGGCGGCAAACCGTTTGCTGCCAAACCAACGTTGCTTACCTTGCCCATTCCGCCTGGGGCAATCAACTATCAGGCGCAGGTAGCCTCAGCAGGGAAACCTGGCTATCCCGATTAGAGCCAGGGCCTAATGCGTCATAAGGGCCTGGTCATAGCCACCTGGGCAGGTGGCTATGACCAGGCGCAACTAGCGGCGCATAGTTCACTCGTCAGCGTCATTGTGGTGTAGCTGGCAGCGGCAGGTCGAATATAACCGCCCTGCCCGCCTGAAGATGCGTTAATTTGCCTGCGCCTGTGAATGAAACGTTCATATGACCTTTGCTCCAGTACAAAATTCTGGGAAAGGGTCTATAATAATTCGGCAAAGTAACTATACAGGTGCGAAGCGCTGGCCATAGGAGTTCCAACAGGTCAAAACCGTTCAGCCAGTGCCTTGCACCACCAAACTACTTTCGTCGAATACTAAAACTGCCCTTCTAAGGGAGGTAGTATGAATCAGCAATTAACACGTAAAACGCATAAATTCGGGGCCGTGGCTCTGATTGTGTTTGCGGTTGGTTTAATGCTTACATTTACGGGATTGGCCCTGGCTGGCCGGCCCTTGACGACAGAAGACTTTACCCCAGCGTCGGCGCAGGGGTTTGGCGATCGCGCCAATGGCTGGGCCTGGTCCATGCAATGGTGGAACGGCTATCTATACGTCGGCACCAACCATAACTGGCGCTGCGGTGAAGTCTTATCCCAGGCGCGCAACTCATTTGGCATTATCCCATATCCGGGAGACGATCCGGACGTTGTATGTCCCGAAGACCCGCTGGAACTAGATATGCGTGCCGAAATATGGCGCTGGCAACCGCAAACGGACGTATGGGAACGTGTTTTTCAATCTCCCACTGAAATTTTTACGGAGTTTACGCAGCTTGGCGGTAGTATTTCTAACCCGGTTACCGTTACCGTAGAGATCAGTCCCACTGATGTGGCGCGAGACATTGGATACCGCGGCATGGCTGTCTTCACCGAACCGGATGGCACAGAAGCGTTGTACGTGACGGCGGTCAGCCCGGCTTATCTGGGGTATCGTATCCCCCCACGTATTCTGCGTTCGGCGGATGGCGTTAATTTTACACCCGTGCCGGCAGAACCTGGCACCCCCCTGGCGGAAATCCAAAAGACTAGCCTGCGCAACCCCACCGTGCACGTGGGCACAGATGGCGTGGCGCGGCTGTATGTACAGGCTGGCAGCAGCAAGGGCAGCGGCGCTATCTTTGAATCGGCGGACCCGGCCCAAGGCAACTACGCCTGGCGCAAGGTCAGCCCCCTGGAGATGAAATTCAGCCACGTGGCCTCTTATAATGGCGCTCTATACATGGGTGTGCGCGATCCCAATCGTGGCTTTGCCGTAATCAAAATGTTTACCGATGGCGGGCCACTGCCCTACGATTTCGGCTACGTCATGGAAGAAGGCGGCTACTCCCCTTCCGACAAACCCAACGTAGAAATATTAAGCCTGGAAGAATTTCAAGGGCGTTTGTATGTGGGCGGTAATGGCATTATTGTTGGCTTCATCCCCAGTCTCAACGCGCCTGCTGAAGTTTTCCGTATCAACCCCGACGATAGTTGGGATCTGATTGCGGGCGAACCCCGGCTGGTGTTGCCCGACGACGCGCCGCCGAAGTATCCCTTGAGCGGTTATGAGGCAGGTTTTAGCAACCCCAACAATGGGCACATCTGGCGCATGTTGGTGCATGACGACTATTTGTATATCACGACGTTTGACGGCAGCATTGCCGGCAAAGACGAGCCAGATATTCCGCCCGACGTGCTGGAAGCTATGGGGTTCGATCTATGGCGAACGGGAGACGGCGTCAATTATGAAGCCGTGACCACAGATGGGTTTTCCGCCCTGGTGGAGGACCCAGACCCGCCCCGACCCGACCTCAACCTGGGGGCCTTTGACTCTGGCGGGCGCAACATGGCGGACACGCCCTACGGTTTTTTCCTGGGTACAGCTAACTATTACTACGGTCTACGCATCTACCGCGCTTTTCTGGAAACGCCGCCCGATGAAGTCGCCATTAGCGGCGCCAGCACCGCCGCTATCAGCACCACTTACACGTTCACGGCTACTACCACGCCTATTACCACCACCTTGATCGAACCGCTGACCTATGAGTGGGAAGCGACTGACCTGGGCAGCGTCATCCAATCGGGCGATTTGCAAAACACCGTCAGTTTTAGTTGGGGCAGCCCCGGCGTGAAGACAGTCACCGCCACAGTCAGCAACGAATACGGCAGCGCCGTCGAGACCTTTGCCGTTAACGTGATTGAGAGCCAACCCACATTTGGTCTGGATGGTTTAAGCCTGCGCGCGCCCCGCACTGGAACGACAGGCGATTCTTATCAGCTTCAGGCTGACGTGACGCCCATCAACGCTGCCCAGCCAGTACAATACACCTGGCAAGCCACTGGTCAGCCTGACCAGAACCACACAAATGGCGTGCGCGATTTCGCCACCTTCACCTGGGACACACCTGGCACAAAACAGGTGACGGTGATGGCAGACAACGGTCTGAGCGTTTACGAAGAAACGGTATTTTTGGATATCTCTGCCTGCCAACCGCTGGTCAATCTCCGTATGCCGTTCTCACCGGATACGCCGCTGGTACCGGGCAGCGTAGCCATGCTGGAAGCCAACACCTATGGGGGCACGCCGCCGTTTCACTATGAATGGTGGGTGGATGGGGAACGCGCCGGCATTAATGACCGCCGCCTGGAATATCCCTTGACAGATGAAGGCATTCACACTGTCCAACTCACCGTCAGCAACAGCTGCAGCCAGAAAACGGTTTCCCGCTCCCTGTTAGTAGCCGCCCCGCTGGCGCCGCAGGCAGATATGTCCTCCGCCAGGGTCTTCCCCAGCCTGACGCTGGTAAACAATGGGGATGTCATCGCCTACACCATTCAACTCTGGAACACCAGCGACACCACGACCACCCTGCGCCTGGCTAACCCCATTCCAGATTACACCGAATACGTGCCAGACTCGGCCCGCAGCAGTGACGAAAGCGGCGTACTCATCCGCGAAAATGTGGCCCTGTGGACAGGAGACGTCATCAGCGGCACGCCCATTATCGTCTCTTTCTCCGTCACCGTTACCGAAGATATCACCCGCACGGGCGTGTCTATCATCAACCAGACCTATCTGGAAGACATCAACACAGGCAGCACTGCCACGCTAGAGACCTCCTCACGCTATGCACCTGGCTACTCCCTGGCTATCGAAAGCAACTCGCTACTCTATACCACGAACCCCCTGGTCAACCTTCGCTACGGTTGGAACAGCGCCGACAACGTGGCTGAGGTCAAGTTTAGCAACCATGCTGGCTTTGGCAGCGAAGCCGGCGCCAACACCTCCCCCTGGATACCCGTTGACCCTGACAACCCAACCCAACCCTGGGTACTTGATACCTCTGGCGACTTGCGTACAGCGCGCATGGTCTATGCCATTTTTCGCAATGCCAATGGCAACATCATCGGCAGAATTGCATCCGCCTACAAGATTTACGACGCAGAACCGCCGACTGTTTTGAGTACCGAAATCATCCCCGAAACCCCGTTCTCGCAGCTAGTCAACCTGCGCGTCACGGCTCTGGATGACGTAAGCGGCATACGCACCGTCGTCGTTGGCAACACGCCCTCCCTCAACGATGGAATAAGTTTCCCGTTTGCTGGACCCGTATACGACGTTCCCTGGACGCTGCCGCCAACAGGAGAAGTATATCTGCGCGTCCGCGACCGCGCAGGGCGTTACTCCGAGCTTGTGTCTATAGATGGCCCCGATGCCACCCCGCTAGAATCTGTCAATATGGCTATTGGCCCCAGCAGCGGCTCGATTGGACAATCCTACAACTTCTTTATCCAATCAGGCCCCTACTCAGTCACCCATCCCATCACGTACACCTGGCAGGCGACCGACCATCTAGAAATAGTCCACATCAGCGGTCAAAGCGATTTGATTCAATATCAGTGGACAACGCCTGGCACCAAAGTCATCACCTTCACGGCTGCCAATGTGCTTTCCTCCGCCACGAACACCCACATCATCGTCATAGGCCAGGCCACGCCCACGCCAACGCCAACGCCCACTAATACGCCTATGCCTACGGCTACGGCTACCCCACCACCACCGGCCATGGGACACACCCTCTTTATGCCTGTCTTCTTTGGCAGCGGCGCGGCGACGGCGCAGCAGACAGGCAGCGCCCTTGTGGGGGAACCGCAGGCAAAATCAGGCGGCGGATTGCCGGCGGCTGCCGCTTCCTTGCAGGGGATTGCCGGTAATCCTATCGGCTTATCCCCCTGGACAACGTTACTGTTGTTACTGTTCCCAGGAGGCGCGTACCTGGTCGTGGGTCGCCGCGCACATAGGACAGCAGGGCTACGCAGCCAGGTGGCCACAGAGAAGAAACCACCGCAGTTCGCGCCCAAAAATCAGGCGGCTATATGAAAATGATAAACACAAATCGCAGTTTTCGACTAAAAGCTCTGCTCATCACGCTAATGGCGCTGGTTACGCTCTGGCTGCTTCCCACCACATCTGAAGCAGCCAGATTGCCAGACCCGCAGCCAGTGGCTCACCCTGCCGACTGCTTCGAGGCCAACATCTTCTATGGCGAAACGCCGCCTGGTCATGAGAATAGCCCGGTGCTGGTGTTCGTTCATGGCTACAGCGGCAAAGCGCTCGATTGGTGGTTCTTCAACTTCAGCACCGGGCTGAACGACATGTACGAACAGGCTTACCATGCGGGCTACCGCACCGCTTTTCTGGACGTGAATATTGATCCAGCCAACCCCACTTGCGAGACGCTGCGACAGCCAGTCGTTTCTATCTTCGACTCCGGCGAAGCCATCAACCGCCAACTCGAATACATCCTTCAGCATTACGGCGTAGACAAAGTGGACGTGATCGCCCACTCCAAAGGGGGCGTAGATACGCAGGCAGCCATTATCTTTGCCGGGGCAAACGACAAAATTCGCAACGTCTTCACCCTCAGTTCGCCGCACCAGGGCGAACTGCTGTCTGACCTCATCTGGAGTGAACTGGGCGACCTGTTTGGCGATCTGGTGACAGTCGTGCAGCAAGACGAAGGCACACGCTCTTTGCGCATCAACAACATGACTGTTTTTCGGCTCTATGCGGATGAGCAGCCGATCAACGAGCAGATCAATTACTTCACCGCTGCCGGCACAGGCTGGCAAGGCTCCAGCGGCGTGACGCAGATATCTGGCCTGATTCTGCAGAATCTGGGGTACGACAATGACGGCATCGTCACCGTAGATAGCGCCACCCTACCATACGGTACAGAAATCTTCTTGCGCGACTGGTCTCACGCCGAAATGTACCAGGGATACAATGCCTTTCCCTACATTGAAGCCATTCTGCGCGGCGCACCCGGCAGCGTATCAATCGCCGGGCCAGCGTCGGGCGCAGTCAACAGTGACTACACATTCACGGCAACAGCCGCCCCTATTACCCTGACCCGCCCGGTCACATTCACCTGGAACGTCACGGGCCAGCCAACCCTCATTCGCCAGAGCGGGCTGGAAGACGCCGTATCATTTAGCTGGGCCACGCCTGGCAGCAAAAGCGTTACCGTGACCGCCAGCAATCGCTGGGGCGCAGCCAGCCAGAGTTTTACTATTAACATCCTGGCAGCAGCAGCCAACAAACCGCCAACCAGCGTCGCTATCACGGGACCAACCGTGGCGGCTGTGGACGTCGCGCATTCCTTTACGGCTGCGGTACTCCCCCTAGACGCCAGCCAGGAGATCAACTATACCTGGCAAGCCAGTGACTTGCCGCCGGTGATACACAACGGCGGAGCCACTGACAGCGCCACTTTCACCTGGGCGACCAGCGGCGTGAAGGAAATTGTGGTCACTGCCGGCAATGACTATGGTCTGATCGCCAGCGCCGTCTTTACTGTAGACGTGGGCGTTCCCCCCAACCAGGTATCGCTGCAAGCGCCCCTTATCGCCGAGAGCGAAACCGACATCACCTTAACTGCCTCTGTGACGCCGCTTGACGTCAGCGGGCCCATCACCTACACCTGGCGTGCTGTGGATCACGATGAAATCAGCCAGACTTTCCAACTGGAACCTGACCTGATCAGCAACAGCCAGGTTTACAATTGGGAATATAACGCGCCGCAAACGGTAGCCGTTCTGGTAGAGAACAAATGGGGGCGGGCTGTTGACTTTGTCTCCATCCAGGTGATAACTTCTCCTGACGCCGTAAACATCGAGGGGCCCGCCGTGGGCGTGGTGAACACGACCTACGACTTTACGGCGGTCACTGATCCCATTGACGCCACCGGCCCGCTGACTTATACCTGGCAAAGCACTGGGAATCCGGCTTCGTTGATGCATACCAATGACAGCCAGGACGTAGGCGCGTTTACCTGGAGCGCACCCGGCAATGCGTTTGTAGCCGTCGTCGTGGAAAATGTGGACAATTTCGCCCCCTCCCGCTTCAATCTGCTGCCGCTGACTATCATTGAGGACAGCCCCAATACCGCTCCGGTAACCCTATCGGTGAGCGGGCCGGAGAGCGGCTTGACACACACGCCGTACCGTTTTGTCGCTGAAATTGAACCGATTGACGCCACCCAGCCTGTTGAATACACCTGGGAAATCTCCGGGCGCCCGCCTGTGACCCAAATGAACGGCGCCAATGACGCGCTGAATATCTCCTGGGATGAAGGAGGAACCTTTGAGGTCATGGTGACGGCCTCCAACGCCTTTGGCGCTGTTTCCGGTCAGGCTACTATTGTCATCTATGCCCCCATCACATCCGTGGCCGTTTCTGGCCCCTCTATCGGTCTGGCGAACACCCTCTATGAGTTCACAGCCACAGCCGTACCTATCACTGCCACGCAACCCGTCACCTATACCTGGTACACGCCAGAAACGTCGCAAGAAATCATTGTGGGCGGCATCTCCAGTTCCAAATCTTACTCCTGGACAGTGGGCACACATGTCGTTGCCGTCACCGCCGAAAACGAGTGGGGTTTGTTTACCCAGCCCGTGATTGTGGAGATTGGCGAGATGGTCACAAGTGTGTCGCTAACCGGCCCAGGGATAGGCGCTTTGGGTGTGGATCAAGCGTTTGTGGCCTCGGTGCTGCCGGCAGGCGCTTTAACCCCCATCACCTATACCTGGAGCGCCACCAACCAGCCTACCGTGGTTCAGGTAGGCGACAAAACAGATGCCATCACCTTCAACTGGAATACGCCTGGCCCGAAAACTGTGACCGTAACGGCGGTTGATCCGTTTGGCGCCAGCGTGACGCAATCGTTCGTTATCCTGGTAGGCGAGTTGATCTACACGCCGCTAATTATGCGCGGCGACGCCGCTATGCTCAGTCAGCCCGTCTATCCTGACCAGGATGGCGGGCGCTTTCTTGCCAGCAGCGGCAAAGTCCTGGCTGCGCCCAAACCAACCTTCCTGGCAGCAAACCCCACGCCGCCGTTTGTGGCGAACCTGGCGGGCCAGTCCCGATTTGCTGCCCGGCCCACAGACAACACAGGTCTGCCATGAAATCCAAACGGCTGCGCTCACAACCTTTTCTGACCTTAACGCAGGTGCTTGTTCTGCTCGTCGTTGTCGCCAGCCTGATCATCGTGCTAGACCTGAACCGCCGCGCCCAGGAAGGGCGCAATGTGGGCGTTAATGAAGAGTCGCTGCGGGCAGAGGTCATGGCTGAAACCACCAGGCAAACCCAACTGCACGCCACACTAACCTACGTGGAAAGCCAGGATTACGTAGCGGATTACGCCCGCAACGAAGCAGGCTATATTCTGCCGGGCGAAAAGCGAATTGTCCCCCTTCCCCTGACGGCTACGCCCCCTTCCCCATCGTTAGCCACGCCCACCCCCGATCCCGCTCTGGACGCCTATCCCTGGCAGGCCTGGCTACGCCTGCTCAGCGACGCGCCTTTCCCCTCACGATAAGCATTTCTGCTGTAGCGCGGCCCTCCCTGGTCGCGCTACAGCAGCCTCAGCCCCCCTCACCCATGACAATAGAACCATTTGCCAGGGCTATTGCCATATGTTACCATATGCCAGTCGCCAGGTTAACATATTATTATGGTGAGACCGTCAACGTGCCCCAGCAAGCGAGTCGTGGGCAGCGACAAAGGCGCGTTCCACTTAACGCACCACAACACTGCAAGCAATTGAAGGAACAATAATATGAGAGGTCGTCGCTTACTCTTTCTCCTGATGCTGGTTGTTGGCCTTGTATTTCTGGCTATAGCCGGATTTCTGTACATCAACTCCCTCGATTCTTCCCCAACCAGCAGCGGCACAGGCGATCAGGTGACTCTTCCTGACATTTCGGAAGGCATCGGCGCCATCACACAGCCCGATAGTTCTGCCCTGTCAGAAACCGTGAACGTGGTTGTTTCGTTGCAAACCGTACCCCGCGGCTGGCAAATGACTGAGGCAGAATTGACTACGGATGTGCGTCTTCGTTCCGAATTGGGCCCCAACACGATCACAGACACCGCCGATGCGATTGGCTTGTACGCGCGTTCAGACATTTTCCAGGGTGAAACTTTGACCCGCGACAAGCTGGTGCGTGATCCGCGGCAGATAGGGCGGGAAGATTTCGGGCCCTCTTCGCTGATTCCTTCCGGCTGGCTGGCAGCCTC
>CAYQYJ010000004.1:35842-38355 GCA_964421605.1 uncultured Ardenticatenaceae bacterium
TGCAAAATGCGCGCGTCATTCAGGTGGGCGAGTGGATGCCGCCTGAACCCGTGATGACGCCCACGCCGCCGCCCGAGGCTGGCGCTGAAACCCCTACGCCTGAAGCGGGCGTTCCGCCCACACCGACGCCTCGCCCCCCCAATGTGCTGGTGGTGGCGCTGCCGCCGCAGCAGCAGTTGTTCTTGAAATATGCCGTAGAGAACAACGCCAACATTGACTATGCCTTGCGTGGTCCTGGTGACGGACAGTTGTACAACGTTCAGAATGTTGACCTGAACTACTTGCTGCAACAGTTTGGCATCGAAATCCCACCTGACTATGACTTTGTGATCAGTCCCGATATTGCGCCCACGCCTGAAGGCGTCTTCGACAGTGGTGACAATCAAGCGCCCGGCAACGATTCGGGTAACCAATAGACAGTCAGGGGCAACAGGACTTTTAAGAAAGGATTCGATATGCGCGCCAGAACCTTGTTGATCTTGCTCATAATTGCTGTATTGGTTGTCATTGGCGTTTACAGCTTTCTCAATCGGCGCGGCAGCCAGACTAGCACGCCGACGCCGGTGCCGCAGGTGAGCACAGGCGAAGAGGGCGGCGAAGGCGGCGTTGCCGGCAGCAACGAGCCAGGCCTGCCAACGCCAACGCCAGCCGCGCCTGCCATTAACTACGTGGACGTGGTGGTTGCCCGCACCCAAATTCCTGTGGGGACGCGGCTCACGGCGGAGTTAGTCCAGGTAGCAAAACGACCAGAGACGAACATTGCCGTTCTGGCTGGCGTCACTTTTCCAGAAGTGGAGCTGGTCGCTGGTCAGATTGCGCGCACGGATATCAGCGAAGGGCAAGAGATTTTGAGCCCGATGCTGGCGGTGAATGCCACGGAGTTAACGGCGCTGGGTTCGGACCTGTCGCTGTATGTGGACGAGGGGCGGGTAGCTGTAGCTTTCGCCATTGATTCATTTTCTGGTCTGGCTTACGCGCTGCGTCCGGGCGATAGAGTGGACGTGATGATGAGCCTTTCGCTGGTGGAGATTGACCCGGAGTTTCGCACCGCTTTGCCCAACGTGACGCAGCGGGTAGACCAGGCGGCGCTCTTAGAAGGCCAGGCTTTCTTGTTTGAGCCAACGACGCAGGGTCGCCTGGAACTGATTCCAACGATCAATCTGGTGGCGGAGATTGCGCCTGGCGGCGGGCAGGAAGGCACGCAACGGGCGCGGCAGGTGACGCAGTTAACTATCCAGCAGGCAGAAGTGGTGTGGGTGGGCACGTGGAATAACCAGGGGGTAACGCCTGACCTGACGCTGCCGGGCCCTGCGCCAACGCCTGCGGCTGAGGGGGAGAGCGCGGCGGTGGAGACGACAGCGGATGCAACGACGCAGCGGTTGGAGTTGAGGCCAGACGTGGTTATTTTGAGTATGCCGGCACAAGACGCCCTGGCTCTCAAACTGGCGCAAGAAACAGGCATTGACATTGATCTGGCGCTGCGTTCCCAGGGAGACAACACCATCTTCTCCACCACCAGCGTCAGCCTGCCGGAACGGGTGGAACTGGGTGGCCTGACTATTCCTGAATCGGGCGAGTATGATCTGGAAGACCGCTTTGACGAAGCGCCTGTGCCCTTCCTATCCCCTGTACCGCCGCCCAACTAACGCGAACCGTTTTATGTGTTAAAATAGAAGTCCCTGGCTAAGCCAGGGACTTTTTTATTTGCGCGTTGAGGCAAAATATACACTGTCAGTGAGACTACAAAACTCTTTGAGACTTTTGCAGTCTGGTAGTGTGCCAGGTCTGCGCTGCTTTTGGGAGGCGACTGTGGGAAAAGATGTGCCGCATGGGTATGATCCAGACAAGTATGACAAACCATCCGTTACCGTAGATGTGGTGGTGTTTACGTTGGCGGAAAATGATCTACAGGTACTGTTGGTGCAGCGGAAGTATGCGCCGGATGCCGGCATGTGGGCCATCCCCGGCGGCTTCGTACACCTCTCTGAATCCCTGGACGACGCCGCCCGCCGCGAACTACGCGAAGAGACAGGCGTCACCGACGTCTACCTGGAACAGTTATACACCTTTGGCGCACCCGACCGTGATCCCCGCACCCGCGTCATCACTGTGGCTTACTTTGCCCTGGTTCCCTTCCCCACCGTCACCCTGCCAGACCCCCAGGAAGACGCCGCCGCCGCTGCCTGGTTCTCCATGAACCAACTGCCGCCTCTGGCGTTCGACCATCAAGAAATCCTGGAATACGCGCTCACCCGGCTGCGTTACAAGCTGGAATACACCATGGTCGGGTTTGAACTCCTGCCAGATGCTTTCACCCTCTCCGAACTGCAACACGCCTACGAAATCATTCTGGGCGAAGCGTTGGACAAGCGCAACTTTCGCCGCAAAATTCTGTCCGCGGACATCATTGAAGAAACAGGCAAAATGCAGAAAGAGGGAGAAGGCCGCCCCGCCAAACTATACCGCTACCGCCCCAACGCTATCGCCGAAGTCAAAACCCGCCGCCTGTTCCC
>CAYQYJ010000005.1:0-38136 GCA_964421605.1 uncultured Ardenticatenaceae bacterium
CCCCCCTGGACGGCCTGCCCACCATCCTCTGGCTGTTCAAATGCCGCTTCTGGCAACCACCTACTGCCCCGTAGCCAGGAAAGGACAACTATAGTTAGCATGATTACCAAAACCGCTGCCGCGCTGCGCCAAAATATCCAGAAAGTTATCGTCGGCAAAGACGACGTGATTGACCTGGCCCTGATCGCCTTGCTGTGCGAAGGCCACTTACTGCTGGAAGACGTGCCGGGCACAGGTAAAACGATGCTGGCGAAAACAATCGCCGCCTCCGTTGGCTGCCGCTTCCGCCGTATCCAGTTCACCCCCGATCTGCTACCTTCGGACGTAACCGGTATTTACTACTACAACCAGAAAGCGCAGGAGTTTGAATTTCGCCCTGGGCCCATCTTCGCCGAAATTCTGCTGGCGGACGAAATCAATCGCGCCACGCCGCGCACCCAGTCCGCCCTACTCGAAGCGATGCAAGAACGGCAAGTAACGGTAGACATCGCCACCCACCCCCTACCCCGCCCCTTCCTGGTGCTGGCAACGCAAAATCCCATTGAATTGGAAGGCACCTTCCCCCTACCCGAAGCCCAGCTAGACCGATTCTTAATGAAAGTGTACCTGGGATACCCCAGCGCTGCCCAAGAAAACGAGATTGTGCTCCGTTTTGAGCGCAGCGATCCGCTAGAAACGCTGGCCAGCGTGGTCACGCCTGCCGAAATCCTGGCGATGCAGACAGAAGTGCGCGCCGTCCGTGTAGAAACGTCGGTGCGCAACTACCTGGTCAACATCTGCCGCGCCACTCGCGCCCATGCCGACATTGAACTTGGCGCCAGCCCGCGCGCCACCATGGCCCTTTATCGCACCTGCCAGGCGCGCGCCGCCATTGAAGGGCGCGATTTCGTCATTCCCGATGACGTCAAACACCTGGCCCCCTTTGTCCTCACCCACCGCCTCATGGTCAATCCCCAGACACGTCTGCGCGGTCGCCAGCCGCAAGAGATTATTTTGGACGTGGTAAACAGTGTGCCCGTGCCCGTAGAAAGCCGGTATGAATAACCTGGAAAACGTGCAACTGGTGGTGCAGGAAAAGCAGCCAGACCGCAGCAAAGAAGCGCGTCAGCGTCGGGCCCGCGCCCTGCTGCAAGGGAAGTTGCCCACGTTAGAAGAGACAGCGGAAGCGCGCGGATTGGTCGTGCGAGAGCGGGATAACAGCATTTTTAGCGACGCCTGGGTGCCCCTGGCGGTTGTTTTTCTGGCGGCGGGGTTTGCTCTAGGACGAAATACGGCGGCGCTGGCCCTGGGGGCGGCGCTGCTGTTGGTGGTAGCCGTCAGCACATGGTGGAAAAACAACGCACTGGTGAATGTGTCATATGAACGGCATTTTGACCGCACTCACGTCTTCCCAGGGGAGCCGCTGCACATGACGCTGCACATCTTGAACCTGAAGCCGCTGCCGCTGACCTGGCTGCAATTTCAAGATGAAATACCGATTGCCCCCGAAGAGGCCAGTTCGCTCTCCAAAGTGCAGGGCGAAACGACCGGACGCTATGTGCTGCAAAATACGTTTTCGATGGCCGGGCATGAGCGCAAGCAACGCACGTTTACGCTGACGTTTGGGCAGCGCGGCTTTAAGCAGTTGGGCCCCGTCCGCTATAATTCGGGCGATATTTTCACCCTGTTTACCACGCAGCAGATGCGAGATTATCGGGACACACTGGTCGTTTACCCGCGCATCTGGCCGTTGGTGGAGTTGGGGCTGCCGGCAAAAGAGCCTTTCGGCCCCCTTACCACTCGTCAAAGCCTGTTTACCGACCCGATCAAAACCCAGGGCATCCGCGACTACCATCCCCACGATCGCTTCCGCGACGTCCACTGGAAAGCCACGGCGCGGCGCGGCAGCCTGCAAACCAAAATATATGACCCCTCCACAGGCATGAGCCTGGCTATTTTCCTCAACGTTGCCACCATGCCTAAACATTGGCAGGGACACTTCCCCGAACTGCTGGAGCGCGCCGTCAGCGTGGCTGGCTCCATCGCCAGCTACGCCGCTGAGCAGAAATGGGGCATTGGCCTGTACGCCAACGGCTCTGTGCCCCGCTCTGATCAGCCCATTCGCGTGCCGCCGGGGCGCGCCCCAGACCAACTGATGCACATCCTGGAAGCGTTAGCCGCTGTGACCGAGTTTGCCACAGGGGCCATCGAACTGCTGATGCAGCGGGAAAGCCCGCGCCTGCCCTGGGCCGCCACGCTGGTATTGGTGACGGCTGTGCTGACAGAAGAAATGGCGATTGGCGTGCTGCGCTTAAAGGAAGCCGGACGGCGCATAGCGCTGCTTTATCTGGGTGAGACCGCGCCGCGATTCCGGCTGGACGGGATCACGCTGTATCATTTGCCGGGGAGCCTGCCGGCATTCCACACACCCCAACAACCCGCCACCCTGGACGCCATCCCCGCGCCTGCCACCCCCAGCAGCGCCGGCAGCATCCAGTATGCGCAGGAGCCGCCAGGCTAAAGGAGCGGCGCCGTGAACGTCAGCCTCAGTTCAGCCCCTCCCAAGAGCCTGTGGCGCGGAGCCTGGCGCTACCTGCGCCACGAACTGCTCTATCTAGCCTGGGCTCTGTCCGAAACGGCCCTCATTGGCTGCCTGGCCGTCGCCGTGACGCCCTGGGCGCGTTACTGGCCCGTTTACCAGCTTGGCTTACTTCTCTTCGTTTTGATCCTAATCCCGTTTAATGTTGGCCGCCTGCTCGACCTGGGGCAGGTATCCCATTGGCGACAGCAGGCGATTCTGGCTGGCTCCCTGCTGCCCGTGTTGTTTGTCACCCTGAACCAACTGCTGTACGCGCACAATCCTCAGCCCGGCTTTGCCTGGCTGTCCGCCTTTTATGCCCGGCTAACCCAGTCAGGTAATCCGTTTTGGATTCGGGACGTCACTGTGGCCGTTCTGGTAACGTTGTGCTGGTCCAGAGGAATCTCGCTGCTGAATCGAGAGGTGGACGTTGACCGCCTGGGGCTGCGGCTGCGGGTAGGCGCTTTGATCCTGACGCCGCTGTTGATTGTGTTGGCTGGCAATCAGCAGGCTGTACGGGTAGCCCCATTTGTCCTGCTCTTTTTCCTCTCTAGCCTGGTCGCTGTAGCCCTGACCCGCGCCGAACAAAATGAACAGGTGGATGCGCGTTACAGCCATGCCATGAGTGGGCGCTGGTTTGCGGTTGTAGCCGCCGCCAGCCTGACGATCACGGTCGTTGCCGGCATTTTTGCCGCCGCCACAGGCAGCAACCCGCTGCTTTTTCTGAACACCTGGTTGGGCCCGTTGTGGTTGGGTCTCTACTTTGCCATCACCACCGCTATCGCCGCCTTCACGTACGTAGCCCAACCGTTCCTGCTCATCGTTGACTTCCTCATCAACGCCCTCATCAGCCTGGTGCAGGCCATTCGCGCCTTAATTGCCGGCAACACCGCCCCTCCACCTCCTACAGACAGCGGTACAGAGTTGGGCGGCGGCGTTTTTGACGCCCTCGTCGAGTTTTTGTCCGGCGGGAACGTGCCGCGCAGCTTTGGCAACCTGCGCCTCGTGCTGCTCATCCTCATCATCCTGGTCATTCTGGTCGCCGCCATTGGCTTAAGCAGCATCTTTGCCCGTCGTCGCCTGAACCAGGCCGAAGATGGCGAGTTCTGGCTGGAACAAAACGATACCCAGCCAGAAGCCAACCGTTTGCGCCGCCTGTGGCAGCGCTTGAGCGGTAGCAGCCGCCGCCGCGTCGCCGCCTCCATCCGCCGCGTTTACCAACAAATGTGCGACGCTGCCGACGCCTATGGCTACCCCCGTCTGGAGGCGGAAACCCCTTACGAATACCTGGCTTCATTAAGTCACGTCTGGCCCCAGGGCGTACCGCAAACGACCCTCATCACCCAGGCATACGTGCGCGCCCGTTACGGTGAAATCCCGGAAACGCGGCAGGAACTGGCGCAAATCATGGCTGCCTGGCAGCATTTGCTGGCGACGCTGCCCCAAAAGGAATGAATGGGGTCCTGGCATCCCGTTTGACAGTCAAAAATCGTTATGATAATATCCCCTGGCAACGGGCTAACATAATATGACTCTCTGGACGTTAGCCTGATTCACTCTACCACGAGGAGTTCTACATGAGATCGCGTACAGAAATGATGGTGGATCGCTTGCGTGATTTGCAAGCCAGTACACCCAGCATCGAAGCTTCCGCCGTAGTCAGCGTAGATGGGCTTATTATGGCCTCGTCCTTACCTGCCGGAGTAGATGAGGATCGTATTTCCGCCATGTCCGCGGCCATGTTATCCCTGGGCGATCGCATCGCCAGTGAGTTAGCCCGCGGGCAATTGGATCGGGTGTACATCAGCGGTTCCAAAGGCATTATCGTACTCATGGCTGTTGGCGAAGAGGCTGTGCTGACCGTATTGGCCCGCAGCGAAGCCAAACTGGGGCTTATTTTCCTGGACGCCAAGCGTGCAGCAAATGATTTGTCCCGATTATTGTAGGAAACACAAAATGCGCCGCCGCCAGACGGCCACACATATCCACAAGTGTCTTGCCAGTAGTGGGGCATGTTACTCCCAGGATAACATGCCCCACTACTCTTTTAAGGGAAACTGTTGACGAGCAGCGGAGGAAACGCATGACCAAATACATCTTTTTCACTGGCGGCGTGGTCAGTTCTGTGGGCAAAGGCGTCACCGCCGCCGCTCTGGGGCGGCTGCTCAAAGCGCGTGGTCTCTCTGTTGGCGTACAAAAACTCGACCCGTACATCAACGTAGACCCAGGCACCATGTCTCCCTACCAACACGGTGAAGTCTTTGTCACGGAAGATGGCGCCGAAACCGATCTCGACCTGGGTCATTATGAGCGGTTCATTGACATCAACCTCAACCAGGAGTCCAACGTCACCACGGGCCGCGTCTACGCCGAAGTCATCGCCAAAGAACGGCGCGGCGACTACCTGGGCGGCACAATTCAGGTCATCCCCCACATCACCAATGAAATCAAACGCTGTATGCACCGCATCGCCGAAAAAGCAAACGCCGACGTCGTGCTGGTAGAAGTCGGCGGCACAGTGGGCGACATTGAAAGCCTGCCTTTCCTGGAAGCCCTGCGCCAGATGCGGGCAGACCTGGGGCCAGATAATACCCTCTACGTTCATGTCACCTTCCTGCCTTATATTGGCGCCAGCCAGGAACTCAAAACGAAACCGACGCAGCACAGCGTACGCGAACTGCGTGGCATTGGCATCCAGCCCGACGTGATCGTGGCCCGCGCTGATTACCCTATTGCCCAGGAGCATGTGCGCAAGATCGCTTTGTTCTGCAATGTGCCAGAGCGAGCGGTTATTCCGGCGGTTACTGCCGGCATTCTCTACAACATTCCCCTGCAACTCGAACAAACAGGGCTGGCAGACCTGGCGCTAGAACGCCTGAAGCTACCCGCCTCCCCGCCAGATTTGCAGGAATGGCGCGCCCTCATGGACCAGATAGCCGCCCCCAAAAGCGGCATCCGCATTGGCCTGGTAGGCAAATACGTCGAACTGCACGACGCTTACATGAGCGTGCGCGAAGCCCTCTACCACGCAGGCGTCAGCAACAGTCGCCAGGTGGAAATTGTCTGGATTCCTTCCGGCGACCTGGAAAAAGGCAAAGGATGGGAACACTTCCCCACCCTCGACGGCATTGTGGTGCCAGGGGGTTTTGGCTATCGCGGCATTGAAGGCAAGATTATGGCTGCCCGCTGGGCGCGCAAACACCAGGTTCCCTACTTGGGCTTGTGCCTGGGTATGCAAGTCATGTGCATCGAATTTGCGCGCCACCTGCTGCAAAGCGACGAACCTAACAGCACCGAGTTTGACGCCAATACGGAACACCCTATTATCAGCCTCATGCCCGACCAGCACGAAATGACCGATATGGGCGGCACCATGCGCCTGGGGGCGTATCCCTGCCAGTTGGTTCCGGAAACCAAAGCTGCCGCCGCTTACGATGAAGCCATCGTGCAGGAGCGACATCGCCATCGTTGGGAATTCAATAACCGTTATCGCGCGCTGTTTACGCAACATGGCATGGTCTTCAGCGGCCTCTCCCCAGATAACCGGCTGGTAGAAATCGCGGAACTGCAAGATCATCCCTTTATGGTCGGCAGCCAGTTTCATCCTGAGTTCAAGAGCCGGCCCAACCGCCCCCACCCATTATTCCGCGACTTTGTAGCCGCCGCCGTGGCCCATCAGCAGGCGCGGGAAAAGATAGCCGCGCATCCGAATGGGGTCAGCGTGGCAACGGGCTAGAAAGATACAGGAACGGTTTCATGGAAATTATTCTGGGTCTTTTTTCAGTTGGGACCATCATTCTCCTGGCAAATTGGGTAGAGAAACAGGCAAACGACTGGTTCCATCGGTTTTATGAATGGATGCTGCTGGCTTTTAACGTGCCGGCATTCCTCCTCGGCGTCACCCTCTCAATCGTGCCGAACCAGCGCCTGACAGACGTCATGCAGCTCGATCTCGACTTTACCTCCCTGGGAGCCTGGCTCATTGTCATGGCGATTTGGGGCAGTCTGGCCGCCCTGCCTGGCTTCCGCCGCTTTCTCAGCCGCTGGAGCAAAACGTTTAACCCCAACTCCGCCGTCCATGCCACCGCCCTGGCGCTGACAGGCTACCTGATTGGCAACACCCTGGCTACGCTCAGTCAAGGCGGCCTGGAAGGGTTAGCCATGACCGCGGAAGAAGCCTCGCTGCTGGATGTTCTCGCTTCGCAGTTCCTTTTTGCTGCCCTGGCCTTAATGGGCGTGGGTATCTTTATCCGTCGGGGGGGCAGCAGCCTGCGTCAGCGGTTAGGTTTGGAACGTCCCACCCGCGCCCAGCTTTTCCTGGGACTCTCCGCCATTCTGGTGTTGGTCGTAGCCCAGGCAGTTGCCGGCTACGCCTGGACCCTTATTGACCCACAGCAAGCAGAACTGCTAGATGAGATCAGCGCCACCTTGTTGGGCGACATTGACAGCGTATGGGAATGGTTCCTGCTGGCTCTGGCTACAGGCTTTGGCGAAGAACTACTTTTTCGCGGCGCCCTACAGCCAATTTTCGGCCTCACCGCTACTTCCCTCATTTTTGCCATTGCCCACGTGCAATATGGCCTCACCCCTGTTACTGTTTTTGTCTTCTTCCTGGCCCTCGTGCTCGGCCTCATCCGCCACCGCACCAACACCACCGTCGCCATCTTCGTCCACTTTGGCTACAACTTCACCCTCGGCCTCCTGGCACTCCTGGCTGTGGCTCTGCAATAATCTAGTTTTTTCTCTCTCCCTCCAGACGTCCGTTGGGTTGGGGGCGAGTTTCGGTGTTAATCAGTTGGCCGTCTTTCAGTTCAAACACCTGGTCTACGGCCTCCATTACTTTGGGGTCATGACTGGCAATGACGACGGTGATACCTGTTTCTTGCACAATGCGGCGCAGCAGGGCAATGATATTAGTCCCCGTAATGGTATCTAGCTGACCAGTCGGCTCATCCGCCAGGATGAGAGAGGGCTGGTTCACCAGCGCCCGCGCAAGGGCGACGCGCTGCTGCTCTCCGCCAGAGAGTTCATAAGTGCGGTGGCGGGCGCGTTCGGCTAATCCCACCAGTTTCAACGCATTCTGGACACGCTCGCGTCGCTCTTTGCGCCCCACGCGCAGCAAGCGCAGCGGCACTTCCACGTTTTCCTGGGCTGAAAGATAAGGCAGCAGCCCAAAAGTCTGGAACACGAAGCCTATCTGGCGACGGCGCAAGTCAACGCGCTCCGCCGCCGACAGTTCGCTTAATTTTTGCCCGGCCACGATGACTTCCCCTTCCGTGGGCTCATCCAGACCAGCTATCAGGTTTAACAGCGTGGTTTTGCCAGAACCAGAGGGGCCTTTCACCACGACCATTTTACCGCTGGCAATTTCCATAGTGACGCCGTCTACCGCATGTACCTCTTCTACGCCTAAATGGAAGACCCGCCGCAGGTCGTGCGTGGCGACTGCCGGCATATCATCCCCCCGTTTCGTCGTTTGCAGCGTAACCGGACCATCTTTGCGCTGCCAGAACATCGTCTCCTCTGGTTCTACCTCCAGACGGGCAATTTTGGACAGTTCATCCGGCCAAACCGAGACGTGATCCTTTTCCAGCCGCACCTTTACCCGCCCGCGTATCCCCAAAGATTCCACATACACTTTGGGCAACTGCAAGCGCCCCGCCTGATCCATAATCACCCACTCTTCATGTTCCAGTTCCCCATTTTCCATGCGCCGGACGCGGCGTAGTTCGGTGCTGGTACGACCATCTCGAATGCCCACCACACGATTGACGTGATTGGACACCTTGGGATCATGCGTCACCACAATGATAGTTGTCTGGTACGCTTCGTTCAGGCGACGCAGCGCCAGAAAGATACTCTCCGCCGAAACGGAATCCACCTGACCCGTGGGTTCATCCGCCAGCAGCAATGGCGGATTGTTAGCCAGGGCAATCGCCAGGGCCACCCGCTGCTGCTGCCCGCCAGAGAGACGATCGGGGCGAAAACTGGCGCGATCCGACAGCCCTACCATTTCCAGCAGTTCCAGCGCCCGCTCGCGCCGCCGCCGCCCATCCTGTTCGCCCAACATCATGGGCATCTCTACATTCTCTTGCGCCGTCAGATAAGGCAGCAGGTTGCGAGCAGGCTGCTGCCAGACAAAACCGACTACTTGCCGCTGATATTGGGTGCGTTCGTTCTGATTCAGGTTGAGCAAATCGTGACCATCAACCGTAATAGACCCGGCGCTGGGCGTATCCAGGCCGCCGATAATGTTTAGCAGGGTAGATTTACCCGATCCCGACGCGCCTACCAGAGCCATCATGTCGCCGCGGGCAATTTGCAGATCCAGCCCTTGCAGCGCCACGACTTCCAGGTCGGCTACTTTGTAGATTTTTACCAGATTGTCACAGTGGATAAACAGATTGTCCTGTTCCATTACGGTTGTTCCTGAAAAACCAAGCGGAGCGACAAACCCGCTGCCGCTATTCATCCCCAATGCGCATGACGCGGTGGATGCCGGCATGTAACAAAGCCAACAGCATCAACGCCAACGCCAGCGCATAAACCAACAGCAACCCGCCATACAGGGTAAAAACGCTGCGCCAGTTAATAATAATTGCGTGGACAAAGCCGCCGCCAATGGCATCCTGCAAAACCAGCAGCATAAAAGGGCGCATCACGTAAGCCAGACCCAGCCCAATAGCTGTGCCGCTCAACACCCCCAGCAACAAAGTAATAACGCCTTCCAACGTCAGCAAAGCCAGCAGTTGCCCGGTAGCCATGCCCGCTGCCCGCAGCACGCCAAACTCAAAAAGACGGGCATGGGCGGCAAAATAATGCACCAACAAGAAAATAAGGACGCTGAGGATGCCCAAAGTCAGCGCGTTCAAGTTAAAGGCGCCAATGGTCTCCTGTGCTACCAGGCCCGACTGAAACGCCTGAAGCCGCGCCTGCGACGTACCTAACAAGGTGACGCCAGCAGGCAGCGCCGTCGCCACCTCAGCCTGCTGTTCTGCCGGCACGTCCAGCCACAGTTCGCGCGCGCCGCCATCCGGCCCCTGTAGCTGCACAATGTCTACCTGGCTGGCTAATGCCGGCAAACTCGCCACAAAAAACGGCAGCGGTTGGCTGCCCGTAGACAGCCGCGGGAAATTGCGAATAATCCCCCGAACCTCAAACGTCAAATTTTGCTCGCCAATACGGTACACCACCAGGTCCCCAATTTGCCTGTCCTGCGGCGGGAAGTTCTCCGACACCACGGCGGGAATCGTGCGGCCAATCGGCTGCTGCAGCACCTCCATAATGTCGGGAATGCGCAGGCGGGTGACGGCTGGCGGGAAACTGGTCACCTGCGGCAGCGTCTCTGGATCCACAAACAGACCCGTAACGCTGACGCCAGCCGACGTACTCAGCCGCGCCCGGCTGCGATAGACAGGCGATGCAAAGCGTACTCCCTCCAGGCTGCTGATTGTCTCTGTTTGCGCGGCGGCTACTTCAGGGGATAACGCCAACTGCACGCGCATATCGGCCCCGTTGAAATAGAGGGCAAACTCCTCCTGCCGCTGCGTAACCGAGTAGGCAAAAGCGCTGGCAAATAAAGTCAGCGCGGCGGAGATGCTGACCAACAATACCACCCGCCCTGGACCAACAGGCGAACGTGCCAGGCGGGTAAATCCCAACGGCAGCACCAGATCGCGCCGCCCGCGCGTCAGCCAGGCTGCCAGGCGAATCAGAATAGGGAACAGGCGCAGCAAAATAAGAGCCACCGAAATCAACAACACCGACGGGCCCAACAGCAGCAGCGGATCAGCCACCTGCTCCTGGCCTGTGCCTAAGACAAAGCTGCCGCGCTGGCTAAGCTGCCAGTATGCCACGCCGCCCAACGCCAACAGGAACAGGTCTACGCCCGCCCGCTGCCAGCCGGTACGACCAGGCGGTCGAGCGACGCTCTGCTGCCAGATCAGCAAATTGCGCTGCGACGCCCAATAGACAGACCCGGTAATCACCAGCCAGCCCACCGCTGCCCCGGCTATAGTCAATTGCCAGGACGCCGCGGGAATGATCTGGGGCGGCGGGGCAGCCACCGTCTGCGCCCACAATCCCACCAACCAGCGGGCCAACAGCGGTCCCAACGCCAGCGCGGTCAGGCTCATCAAGACGGCTTCTATGGCAAAAACAGCCGTTATTTGACGGCTGGCAAAACCGCGTCCAGCCAGTATAGCCAGTTCCGCCCGCGATTGATCCAGCATGAAGCCCGTCATCGTCATCAGGGTGTACACTACAAATAAGAAGGATTGCGCCGTCAACAGGAAGAGCGACAGGCGGGCGGTAGCCAGTTGAACCTGATAATTGTCAATAATGGGAACCAACCCGGTAGCCAGGCGCACATTGGCTTGTGAAGCCAGCAAGTTGTTCAGCGCCATCTGCACTTCCGTGGCGTTGGCTAACGTAATCAACTCCCAATTGATGAAAATGCGCCACGTTTCGGTAAAAGAGAAGTATGCATTCATGGATTCCAGCGGCAGAATCATAGACAGAATGACAGTGTCCTCCCGGTTGCCGCCAGGAATGCGTTCCAGTTCAAAGGGGAGAAGGTCCTCAAACCAGTAATCGGCGGTCGGGTCAGTCGGGGCGATAATGCCCACAATTTCGGCTTTAACTTGCTGGTCTGGACTGGCGACGCTATCGCCTACATTCAAGCCATAGGCAGCAGCAGCCGTTTGCCCGATGACGACTTCCATCGTCGGCAGACGCAGCGGGTTTGTTTGGGCCACAAACTCAGGCAATCGCCCGCTGACTAACTCGACGTGATTGTGGTATTCATCCAGCGAGAAAAAGCGCATAAAGAAAAATTCAGGGACCGCCCGCTGATTGCCATCGGGTAGATTAATCCTTTGCGCCAGTTCAATGGGGTCTACCACGCGCAGGCGTACCCGTCGATCATATAAGGGCCCCAGAATGTCGCGCAACTCCTGGAACAGACGGCCGCTCAAGTCACCGTCTACCTGCAGGTGACGAGCCAGCGGCGCAGCCTCTGTTAAGGTCTGGCGCAAACTGCGGTCGGCAATGGCGGACGTGTACATGGGCAGCCCGGCTAACAGGCTAACTGTCAGCAGCAAAATAAGCAGCACAAACAGGTTGAGCCGCCAGTGGCGCATGAGATGGCGCAGGGCAAACTTGAGCAGCATAGTCACTTATTCTTCCCCTATGCGCAAGATACGGTGCAATTTGCGCCGCCATAGCAGCCAGGTAGCCAGGCCCAACGCCGTGAGGAAGCCAATCGTTAAGAAGAGGTAGATGCGCCCCACAGCCAGCCAGTCGCTGCGCGGGATGAAGGGTGGTATAGGCAGGGTGTCGCCCAACGTAATTGGCAAACCGGGCAGCGTTATCTGGTTGAGAACCAGCCCCAGCAATGTGCCCAGTCCCAAACCAAATAGGACGAGGACAATCTGTTCCAGCATCAACATGCCATACAACTGCCGTGATGACATGCCAATGGAGCGCAGCACAGCGTACACGGTCTCGCGTTGGCGGGCGCTGAGGTAAAAATGGGTGGCAAAACCGACCAGACTGAGGGCGGTGGTAATCACATAGCCAAAGTAAGTGACGCTGCGCAAACCGAGGGCCATGGGATCTGCCTTAATAATGGCTCGTGTGGCCTCCACGCTGTTCACGGTGGATATGTCGGGGGCGATTTCCAGAACCTGAGCCGCCATGGCGTCTGTATCCGTCCGCGGTTCCAGTTCGAGCAGAAGTTCATTGGCGTTGAGGGGGCGATTCTTGATGTCGTTGAAGTAGTTGAGCAGTTGATCCCGCTGTGTGATCAGGAAACCTGCTTCCAGGTTGTCATAGAGGGTGGGAAAGTAGTTGACAATACCCTTAATCTCAAATTCGACCGGCTCGGAAGCGATGGTGGTGCGCACAATGTCGCCCACCTGAATGTCGGTCAGGTCTTGAAAGGCTTGATTGATTAATGCCGGCATTGCCCCCTGCCTTTCCTCCCCGCCAATCAACGAAACCCGCGCCGCCACGCCTGGCTCAGTGAAAATCAGGCGCAGCCCTAAGCGTCCGCGCCCCGAACGCGCCTGCGTCAGGCTGTATGCCGTGTACGAGTCGCCCGAAGCAAACCATACCTGCCGAATGTCATCGAAGTCGTTTGCCGTTAGCTCTTCACCGCTGACTCGATCCAGGACGGTCAAATCATCCAGCGCCAGGTCTATCGTGGTGGGCACAAATCCGCCAAAGTTGCCAAACTGTCGCCGCGCGCGGTTGGCAATCCAAAAAGAGTGGAGGGACAGGGGATAAGCCTGGTCAAATTGGGCAGGCACGCCGCCCGAAAAATAACGCCAGCCATCTGGAGGATAACCGCCCGTTTCTGCCGGCAACAATTTAACCTGAATCATCTGCCCAGACGCCGTCTGCAAACGGGCTTCCAGACCAATACGGTCCAGATTGCTGTCGCCGCTCAAAGCGTTAAAATCCGTCGCGCCGCTCTCTTCTGGCCCCGCCCACACCCATACCCCCAACCGCTGCGGTTGTCCGGGCAGCGGCAGCACGGGATGCGGTTGCGGCCCGCCAACAGCCAGGGCGTCTAACAGTTGGGGTATCGGCTGCGCGGCAAAATCAGAGCGGAAAGTCGTCAATTCCGCGTAAACCAGCGGATCAATGGCCCACAGTTCAAACCGTCCCAAGCCGCGCCCTTGAGCCACCGACCCGGTTGTGCGGAAAGCGGCGCTGCTGCCCGTTACGCCAGACAGCACTTGCAACGTTTCCACGGGCAGGGGGAATGAAGATTCCAGACGCAGGTCGCTGCCCGTGGCGTAGGCGGCGCGCTCCAATTCGCTCAAATCCAGCGTGGCATTGATGCCCGTGGACAACAAGCCCAACGACATAGCCAGCGTCAGCAGCAGCACCAGGCGGGCCACGTGGGTGGGGTTGCGCGAAGTCTGCCACATAGCCAGGGCTGTGGGCAAACCGCGCCCCCGCGCCGCCAGCGCTGCACCCGCCCGCAACGCCAGGGGAAAGATGCGCAGTAAAATTGTGCCCGTACCCAGCAGCAGGGCCAGCGGCGACAGCAGCAGCAGCCAGTCAATTTGCGCACCGCCGTTGCTGCCCAGAATGCCGCCGTAAAGGCGCAGCCGCCATAACAAAATAAGCCCGCCCACCAGCAGAAAAACGTCCAGATAGAGCCTCTGCCACAGCGGTAGACGAGTGTCGCGGGTGAGCGACTGGGTATGGGTGACGATACTGCGGCGCAGCGCCGGGCCAACAGGCAGCAACAGACCGCCCAGGCAAGCCAGCGCGCCAATGCCGGCAGCCAGCCACGCTGCCTGGCTCAGATTCAGGTTCCAACTTCCCTGGCTGACGTCGCGCAGCGGCCCCCATACGCCCAGACCACGCACCAGCGCCGCCCCCAGGACAGGGCCGCTGAAGAAGGCTACCAGGCTGATCAACAAGGCTTCGCCCGCCTGCACCCGAAAAATCTGGCTGCCCGACGCGCCGCGGCTGCGCAAAACGGCAAACTCCCGTTCCACCTGTTTCACCGACAGCGCTGCCACCATAATGACGTAATAGAGAGCCAGCAGCACAACCTCTGCTGTCAACAGCAGCAGGGGGGCGCGCACGGCCTCCGATTGGGCGGCAAAACTGGCTAAGACTTCTCCCAGCCGCGTGGTGATCACCGGGCGCGTAGGCATTATGTCCAGCAAATCGAAAATGAGGCCATCCAGGCGCGCCCGCAGCAGGGGAATGTCCGTCACAGAAACGGCAGTGGGGTCAAGCAACACATTCCAATAAAGCTCCGCCCGTCCGCCTGTAAAATAGGCTTCGGCCACCGGAAAAAATTGGTCGGCAGGCACAAAGGCATTAAATTGAGCGCGCCAGCGTTCGTCTGATTGGGTGCGCAGTGGATTAAGGGAGCCAGACCAATACGTATCGCGGGGGTTTTGCGGGCGGAGGATGCCGGCAATTTCCAACCACAAATCAGGCGCGTCGGCGCTGCGGTTGCGGCTCAAGGGCAGCCGATCCCCCACCTGTAGATCGTAAGCGTTCGCCATCTCTTCGCCAATGGCCACGGCAATCGTTTCTTCTGCTACAAAAGGATTTTCGGGGAAAACGCCCTCAATCAGCTCCGTCTGGGTCACCAACACCTCATCAAAACTGATATTGACGCGGTCGGTCTCTACCACGTTACCCTCTACCCAGGGGAAAAGCCAGTTAGTACCCGCCTGGGAGATGACCTGCTGCAAATAAGGGCCAAAACGGCGGGCAAACAGGTCGTCTACCTGGCTGTTTAACGCCGCGTAGGTGTCGGGCGCAGCGGAAACGGAAAAAGCGGTGACGCGCAAGGCGCGGTTTAAGGAGTCCCCCGTCACCAGAGTATTGCGCAGACCAAACTCCACCACCGTGTTGACCAGCAGAGGCCCGCTGGCTAAGAGCCCAGTGGACAACATAACGCCCAGGCTAAGTGTGAGCAGAATTTGCCAGTGAAATACGGCTCGCCGCAAAATGAAACGGAAAAAATTCATAGACCAGGACCGAGATTACAAAAGTCTGACAGACTTTTGTAATCTAGCGCACCCCATTAGTACAGCCGCCCAGGGCATAGGTGGTAGGGTAACGAGTAAAGAAGACGCGCCATTCATCCTCCTGAAAACGCATCTTCAGTTCACCCACGTTACGTCCATCTTTAATCAAATCAACCCGCACCAGGCCAGGCTGGCTCTTTGGGAATACTTCATACGACAGATCGGCGGCGGCAATCAGGTCGGCGCAACGGGTCAAACTGCTCCACATGCGCACAACGGCGCTGCGGTGATTGCCGGCATTGGTATAAATGCGCGCCAGCGTGGCCTCATTTCCGCTCAAAGCCGCCTGCACAAGGGTTTCCGCCAGAGCATCGGGGGGCAGGTTCAAACCATGCGGCGCCACCATAGCCAGCGCGGCGGGAGGCGCAGCCAGAGTAGTAGATGGCGGCGCGTTAACAGCCGCCGCAGCAGCCATAGGGGCGATTTCTGACAGGCTGCCCGCGTCAGGCGTCGCCAGGAGATCGCCGCCGCGCGTGTAACTGGGCATCTGCTGCGCAAAAAGGAAAACGGTAATGGCTAACAGCAGCGTCAGCGAGACGCTGGCAAAGTGGTTGGTCATGCGCCAGGTGCGCTGCAAAAACAAAGCCCGCCGCATCCGGCGATAGACTGCCTGTTGAATGCGGGCAGACGCCTCTGGGGGCAGCAGGGGGCGGCTGCGGGCAGCTTCCCAGCGTAGCTCCTGCTCCAGGTTGCGGCTCTCACTGAGAGCTTGCTGGCAGGCGTCGCATTGATCCAGATGGCGGGTGATGCTTGCTTTGTGACGGGGAGAAAGAGCGCCGTACTGGTAGGCAATCAGGTTGGCGCGGACATGCCGGCATGTCCCCCCCTGTCCCCGCCGCATTATTAAACGAGTCAGCCCAAGCCACATGCGCTTAACCCACATAACCTTTCATTTCCGCCTTCATGCCGCTGCCGCGCCGTCTCAGCGTATCTGCCAGTTAGACAGTTCACTGGCAGGCGCGCCCATATCTGCCGTCTGCCCATCCCTGGCCATAGCCCGCAGCCGTTCGCGGGCGGTGTTCAAACGAGCATACACCACACTAATGCGCAAATGGAGCACTTCGGCAATTTCCTCGCAAGATAAATCCTCGTGATAACGCAAAATGACAGGCAGGCGATACTTGTCGTCTAACTGCTGCACCAGAGCCCATAAACGCTGCCGCTCCAACCGCTCATCTACCTCGCGCGGCAAATTGTGGTCACTGGCGCGGCCGTACAGCCATTCCAACGACAAAGCCCGCCGTACTTTCAGCCGCCGCAGCTTATCGCGACACAGGTTGACCACCAGGCGCGTCATCCACGTCTCAAAGGAAGACTCGCCGCGATAGCTCCTGATCCGCTCCAAAATTCGGATAAAGGCATCCTGTACCGCATCCTCAGCGTCTTGTTCATTTTCCAGGATAACGATAGCCAGACGATAAATGCGCGCTTCCTGGGCGCGGAACAGTTCAGTAAATGCAGCCAATTCGCCTTCCTGGCAGCGGCGGATCAGGTTATCGTTATCACTCATACGGGCATTGCCATCGTTTTATTCCGTCCTGAACCATTAGACGCGCCAGCGCCCATGTTTTTGCAAAAGCAGCCAGACATCTTTATCCTGCGCCAGCCACCCATTTTCCCACTTTCCCCCAACCCCACAAATCTTAATGCAAATCCACCAAATAACCAACCCAACCTTCTTCCTTCTGCCTTCTTCCTCCTCCCTTCTTCCTTCTGCTATAATGGACGCGGAGGTATCACTTATGGCAGGCAGACCGTTACGCACCAAGACGCCCACTCTGGATATATACATTAAGCTGGCGCAGTATCCCATTCTGGCAGACCGCATCCGCGCCCGTATGCGCCAGGAAATGTTTACGCGCGGGGTTATCACGGAAGAAGCGTTTGAGGAAGAGGTTAAAGAAAAAGCTATTGATTCGCAGAAGACAGAGGGATTGCACGACCCTTTCCACCAGGAACCAGCCACCATCTGGGAGCAGCGCAAGAGCCGTATCCGCGACTTTCATACCGATTTTTACTTTGGACACAACCTGCCCCTCCAAATCTTTGAAGAGATCGTCTATGAAGTGTTGACGCACCAGCATTCGGATGCTGGCGCGCGCGCCCTGCGTTTCAATCCCGAACTGGCGCCCTGGGAAATGTTGTTCCGCCAGGGCAAAATGTATGAAGAAATGGAACCCCAAGAGCGGGAACAATATAAACACCACCTGGAAGAGATCAAGGTTGTACTGCTCAAAGGAATGGTCAGCGACCAACTGCGCTACATTGGCATTGCCAAGAAAGTCTTTACAGTGCAAGACTTGCACCAGGTTTTTCAGCGGCGCATTGGCAGCGGCAAAATTGGCGGCAAAGCGGCCGGGATGCTGCTGGCCTGGAAAATCTTGCGCCAACAAGAGTCAGCCTTTGGCCCAGACATTAGCGAACATATTGATATTCCTGACTCCTATTTCCTGGGCACAGACGTTATTTATGAATTCCGCACAGCCAATAATCTGGATCATTTGATGAACCAGAAATACCGCCCCATTGAGGAGATTCAGGCTGATTATGCCCAGGTGGTGCAGGCGCATCTGGACGGCGATTTCCCTGACGCCATCATCAGCAGCCTGGAAGCCGTGCTAGAAACCATGGGCGATTCGCCCATCATTGTGCGTTCTTCCAGTTTATTGGAGGATAATTTTGGCTACGCTTTTGCCGGCAAATACACCAGTTATTTCTGTCCCAACCAGGGCTCGCGTGAAGAAAATTTGCACGACCTGCTCACCAATATCAAGCGCGTCTATGCCAGCACCCTCAACCCCGACGCCATTCTCTACCGCCGTCGCCATGACTTGATTGATTACGACGAACGCATGGCGGTCTTGATCCAACAGGTGCGCGGCACACGGCACGGCAAATACTTTTTCCCCAGTCTGGCGGGAGTTGGGTTTAGCCAGAATCCGTTTCGCTGGAACAAGATGATCCGGCGCGAAGATGGGTTTCTACGGCTGGTGCTGGGCATGGGAACCCGCGCCGTGGACCGCGTGGATCGCGACTACCCGCGTATGATTGCCCTTAGCCACCCCCGCCTGCGCCCTGAAACGACGCCCCAGGCTGTGCGCCAATATTCGCAGCATTACATGGACGTGATAGACCTGGAGAAAAACGACCTGCGCAGCCTCCCTATTGCTGACGTGTTAGCTACCGACTTTCCTGACCTGCGTTACGTGGCCTCTGTCTATAAAGATGGCTACTTACAAAACTTGCTATCCACCAATTCGCTCACGAATATCCAGGACGCAGTACTCACGTTTGATTACCTGACCAAAGACCAGAAGTTCATCCGCTTGATGCGCACCGCCCTCATCCGCCTGGAACAGACGTATAACGTGCCCGTAGATATCGAATTTACGGTGGACATTATCCCCCACTACCCGTACCCGGATTACAGATTACAAGTGCTGCAATGCCGCCCTCTGAGCCAGCGCACTGACGGCGGGGACGTCTCCATTCCGCAAAACATCCCAGAGAGCGACATTTTGTTCAGCACCTACAACCTGATCCCCGACGGTAAAGTAGAAGGCATTCGCTACATTGTTTTTGTAGACCCCATCCTCTACCGCCAGATTCCCGATCAGACGATTAAACTGGAGCTAGGGCGGGCCATTGGCCGCCTGAACACGCTGTTGGAAAAGGATTTGTTCATTCTCATGGGGCCCGGACGCTGGGGCAGCGCCAACCTGGAACTGGGCGTGCGCGTCACCTATTCCGACGTACACAACACCAAAGTGCTGATAGAAATGTCCGTCATAATGGAAGATGGCGTGCCCGACCTCTCCTATGGCACGCATTTTTTCCAGGACCTGGTAGAAGCCGGCATCCACGCTCTGCCCCTGCACCTGGAAAATCCACGCAGTACGTTCGACTGGACCTTCTTCCGTAATTCGCCCAACCGTCTGGCGGAATTGTCACCCGTAGATGCCAGGCTGGACCCGTATCTACGGGTGATAGACATCGCCCGCGAAACAGGCAACCGCCGCCTGAACATCTACATGGATGGCTCTCGTGATGAGGCAGTAGGGTTCCTGGCAGATGGCGACTGGCGACTGGGGGACAGGCAGGGAACTCTATCTACTTTCTAAACCACACCCCTCGGAAAGCAACTACTAAGCCTCTTGTAAATTTCACCGCCCAGGTAACTACTTAGCCCGTTGCCTGAGCTTGTCGCAGGCAACATGGGCTGCGACAGGCTCAGCCCACGAGAGGGTTAGTCGTTACCCGCCCAGACGCAAAGGCTTGTATCTTCGGTAAACTCAGGGCGGGCTCTGAGTATCACTGAAGGAACGCCAAGAAAAACCAGAGTATCTTGGCGTCTTTCTGGTAAGTGAAGACCTCGAAAATGAATAATCTCACGTGGGGATGCGGAGGACTTCGCGAAAATGAGCAGATGTTCTGATGGCAGACAAGCTGCCAGTTTGTTCCAAAAGTGTATTATGCTATTGACTCGTTAGAACTTATGTTCTAAACTTCTGCTGTTCATTATCTATCCTTACCCTGATCGGCGCTGTCAATCAGCGGTTGGTCTTGCCAAAAATCTTCCCACCAAACAAGGAGAACCCCGCCATGAAACTTGGATACCGCGTGCAAATTGCCATTGGCGTAGCTGATCTGGCGGAGTCATTAGATTTTTATCGCCGGCTGGGGTTTGTGGAGGTGGCTGCCAGCCACGAGCCGTATCCCTGGGCGCAGTTGACAGATGGACAGAATCTTATCTTGCTCAATCAGGATGGCATGAGCTATCGGGGCTTGATTTATTTCAGCGATGATGTGGCGGCGCGCGTGCGGCATATTGAAGATGCCGGCATCCCCTTCATCCACAAAACAGAACACAACGGTCAGGTAGTGCAGGCTATCCTCTACAACGACGCGCAGCAATTTGGCGTCAATCTGCTGGCTCATGACGCCAGCGACCTGTACCAACCCACAGGCGAACCCGTCACCCGCTGCGGTAAATTTGGCGAATTTGCCATTCCCGTCGCCAACATTAGAGACGCCTACGACTTCTGGCACACCCTCGGCTTTGCCAGGTTGGGCGGCAACTTTGACCCGGCTACGGGCGAAAGCGACGGCAGTTGGGGCCCTTACACCTGGGGTATCATTTCTGATGGGCTGATGGTGCTGGGCTTACACGAAACGACTGATTTCAAAGAACCGACGTTGACCTATTTTGCCGGCAATCAAGCTGAAACCCTGGCGCAGCTCAAAAACGAAAACTTCACCTTTACCTTTAGCTCGCCTGATGAAAATGGCGTCGTGGCTAATGCCGGCCTGGCTGCCCCCGATGGGCAAAAACTCTTCCTGTTTCAGGGTGAAATATGACCACACTGCACGAAGCTGTACACCAACTCGCCCAGGTTACCCAATCATTCAGTGAAGCAGACCTTGACCGTGACTGGACGTGGCTTTATCACGATGAAGGCGTACGCTTCGCCCTTATTGGAACCTACCACGAACTGCGCACCCTGGCTGTGACCGTGAGCAATATCTGGCAAACGCAGCCGCGCCCGCCAGCGCAGCACGCCCTGGCGCAATTCCACGCCGCTTTCCGGGAATTGGAAGCCGTCCTCCTCAGCGCCAACACAACCCTGCTGGACACCCGCCCCGCCCCCGAAGAATGGCCGCTGCGCATCATTCTGGGACATATGCTCTTTGTAAATCGCGGCTTCTTCACCCAGATCCACTATGCGCTGCACCGTGACCCATCCGACCCGCGCGATGCCCCGCCCACATACAGTGAGCAACTGCTAGGCAGCGACGGCGACATGGAATCGCTGCTGGACAACACCGATCTGGACGGCATTATGGCCGCCTTCACCGCCCTGCACCACCGCATCCTGGACGAACTGGCTGGCCTGACGCCCGCGCAGTTAGCCGTCCATACCTGGTGGTGGGAAGAGGCGGACATTCCTGTCTCCTTCCGGCTACACCGCTTTGACGCCCATTTGCGACAGCACACTATCCAGGCAGAGAAAACGTTGGCGCAGCTAGGCTACCCGCCTGGCGAAGCTCACCAATGGCTGCGGCTCGTCTATCAGGCGTTGGCAGAAGTGGAAGGCTGGCAAATTGGCGCGCCACACGTCGGTGTAACAGAATGCCAGGCGGCAGCGAGCTTAATTGCCGCACGGGCGCAGGAAATCAGCCGCCTCGTAGCCGGCGGCTGATTCGCTTATCAGGCAGTATAGCCTCTAATCGCGGCTCTCAGGCTCTGGCGTAGATTGGGCGACCAGAAATTGCTGCACCAGCGCCCGTTCGTCTGTCTCATCGTCAATAAAACCGTCCAACCGCCCCGCCAGCAAATGATCCAGCAAATCCCCTAATTCAGGCCCTCGCGCCACACCCATCGCCATTAAATCATATCCGTTCAGAGCAGGCGTAACGTGCCGCCACGCCTGCTGATACTGTTGTATCAGTTGGGCGGCAGCCACTTTGCCTTCAGCCAACAATTTGGCCTCGACGGTTACTAACACGCGGGCGCTGGCTGCATGGGCGCGCACCAACCGCACAACTTCGCTGGGGCGGCACGCTGGCGCAAGCTGCGCCAGACCGCGCAGCAGATTGTACGCCGCTTCCATATCTTGCTGCGTTGTCTTGCGCACGCGCAGGCGGCTCATGACGCCACTCTGCGCCGCTGCCGGCAGCGGCAGCAGCCACAAAATGAAGTAAACGACCACCAGGTCTTGGGGGCGCAAATGGGGCTGCCAGAGAGGATGGGCGAAAAGCGCAGCCGCCTGCGTAAAACTTTTCACCGTCTCTGGCTGCCAGCTTAACTGGGGGTGCAGCACATGCAGCACCCCCAACTGCCCCAGCCGCGCCAGTACGCGCTCTGGCTCCGCTTCTTGCAAAGCCAACTCAATCTCATGGCGAATCCGATCCCCGGTGATGCGCAGCAGCATGGGCAAGGCGTCCGCAATCAACTCCGCCGTCCGCTCCTCAATCACAAACGCCAGCCGCTGCTCCAGCCGCGCCGCCCGCAAAATGCGCGTGGGATCGTCAATAAAGCTCAGGCTGTGCAGCACGCGAATCACGCCATGTTCCAGATCGCGCTGTCCCCCATAAAAGTCTAGCAACTGCCCCAGATGCGCCCCATCCAGGCGTACCGCCAGCGTGTTAATGGTAAAATCGCGGCGATGCAGGTCTAACTTAATAGAACTGCGGGCTACTTCGGGCAGGGCTGTGGGACGGGCGTAAAACTCCGTGCGGGCGGTGACAAAATCTATACTGTCGGGAACACCCTGCGGCGGTTGCTCTGGCGCAATGGCTTGCCACACCTGAGCAGACGTCAGCCATTTGGCTGTGCCAAACCGCGTATGGGTGCGCAAGTCGCCGCCATATCGGGCTTGCAACACCGATACCAGCACAATCGCATCCCCTTCCACCACCATGTCAATGTCCACAGATGGCTTGCCCAACAGCAAGTCGCGCACCAGCCCTCCCACAAAGTACAAAGAAATGCCCTGATCGGCGGCAACCTGGCTGATCGCCTGCACCATTTGCCAGACGGCTGGCTCTAACATGCGGGACATGAGCTGGCGCATATTGGGCTGGCGCGCCGGCGGGCGGCTTGGCTGGGAGAGTAAAGCTAACAAATCGGTGCGCGTGACAATGCCCAACAGTTCCGGCGGTTGGGTCGGCGTCACCACCGGAATCTGTCCCCATCCTTCTTCGATCATGAGCTGCTGCACCCGTTCTACGCTGTCATCGGGACAAACCATCACCTGACCCGCCTGCATCACCTGATGCACTGCCAGGTCACCCAATTTATGGCTCATGGCGCGATCCACGGCGCGCCGCGTCAGCAAACCAATAATCTGGTTTTGCTCGTCTATCACCGGATACCCTTCGTGTCCCAGGCGCTGCATCTGCTCCGCCGCTGTGGCTACGGGGGTCGCGGCAGTGACCGTCTTGACGCCATGCGACATCAACTGCGCCACTTTGACCATCGGCTTAATCACCTGCGGCAGCAAATCCAGCACCCGCTGCCGCGCCCCGTCCAGCGCAGTATCCATAATCATGGCGGCAGCGGCGCGGCTGTGCCCGCCGCCGCCCAACGCCGCCGCCAATGCGCCCACATCCACCTGCTCGGTGCTGCTGCGAGCCACCAACTGCACGTGTTGGGTCAGTTCTACCAGCACCAATAAACTGTCCGGTACCAAAGCATCCCGCATCCGATGGGCCACGCTGGAGATTTCATCATCGAAACGGGGTGGGGCTTTGGCTGTGGCCAGCAAAATGCTCTGGCCCTCGATAGTCAACCACTCTGCGCCCGCCTGTAATTGGGCGTAAAGCGCTTGCTGCTCCTGGGTCAGCGGAATTTCCAAAAAGCGGCGCACGATGTTTAGCTGCGCGTCCTGAGCCATTAACCAGGCTGTGGCCTGGGCATCCCGCATGGTAGAAGTGTCGTAGGTAAGCGAACCCGTATCTTCATGGATACCCAATAGAAGCAGCGTCGCTTCTTCGGGCGAGAGGGTGAGGCCAGCCGCCTGCAGCATTTCCACTAACATGGTGGTCGTGGCTCCCACAGGTTGGTAATGAACGGTCCAGGAGGCGGGCATCTCGCCTACCAGATGGTGGTCAAAAACGCGCACGTTTACGCCTGGCTTGACGCCGCGCACGTTAGGCAGCGACTGTGTGTCTACCAACACAATGTCGTCCACTTTCTTGCGCCGCCACTCCTCCATGCGCACAAACCCTAACGAACCGCCATACAGAGCTAAAAACTGGTAGACGTTGCGATTGACTCGCCGCGGCAAAAGAGGTACGCCTTCCGGGTATAGTTTATGCGCCGCCAACTGCGAAGCAACCGCGTCAAAATCACCGTTTTCATGGGTCAGGATAAGTAACATGGCTCGATTATACTCTGTTACGGCAGGTGGGGCGCACATTTTGCCGGCATACCTACCAACCGCGCCCATTTTGCCATAGAATGGAGACGTCGTGTTGTTTTCTGTGTCATAGCGTTCAAAAGGAGAATAGAACCATGGTGGAATTGTTGCACGCGGATGGGTTTCTGGGCACAGCGGCAAATTTTGCCGCTGACATGACGTTGATTCTTTGCCTCCTGGTGGCCCTCATCTTCACTACAGGCGCATGGCTGGCGCGGCGGCGGCAGTATGAGATACACCGCTGGGTGCAAACCAGCGGCGCACTATTGAACGTGATTTTGGTGTTGTGGCTCATGGTGCTGCCTTATCGTGATTTTGTAATACGCGACCTGGCGGCTCCGCGTCCCCGCCCGGATTTCTTTTATTGGGTGACGACGATACATGCCGGCATGGGCTTGCTCGCTTTTGTCTTTGGCAACTTTGTTATGCTGCGCGGCAACAACCTGATGATTGCCCGCTTGAAGTTCAACAACTACAAACCGTACATGCGCGCAGCTTACATCTTATACATGACCACTACACTGTTGGGCGTCCTGGTCTATCTTTCCTGGTTTGTTTTCATTCCCAATCCGCCCATCTACGAGTAGAGACGCCGTGTGCGCAATTTTGCTCAATTTTGGCCTGGTTTTACGAATTGAGCATTCCGCATTACAATCAGGGTTGAAGTGAAGTAAGCTTCTGGCTTGTGATACAAGAGACGGGACAATAAACGAGCGTGAGAATTAACGAGCTAATTAGCCGCGACCCGGCTGCCTGGACAACCATACTGCAACAGCGCGCCGCTACCCAGGCTGTTTCCGTGACGCGCGTTGCGGCGACGGCGCTGAACCGCAGCCTGATCCGCTTTTCCCTGACGCTGGCAGAGCATTCTGACCCCATCACGCTCATAGGCAAACGCACCAACGCCGCCGAAGCCGCCTTCTATCGCGATCTGGGCCCCCGCCTCAGCTTTCTAACGCCCCGCTGTTGGTACAGTTATGTCGGCGAAGAACGGGGATGGGTGGTCATCGAAGACGTTCCTGATAACCGCCCCCCCGAAAAATGGCGCGATCGGGACGTGGAGCGCGTGGTGAGCAATCTGGCAGCCTTACACATCGCCCACTGGAACCGCCCCACCGAACTGCAAACCTATTCCTGGCTGCCCTGGTTTTTATGGTCCACTGCGCCTCATGAAACGTGGAGTCCGTTAGCGGAAAATATCCGGTTGTCTCGTTCAGCTTCCCGTCTGGTTTCACCTCATGCCATAGCCAGCGCCGGCCCGCTGACGCTAGAGTTTTACCGCGCCGCTGTTTGTCTGGCGACATTGCAGAAATTGGGGGGCTGGCCCGGCGTAATTGACCAACCATTCCTGGACGCCCTGGCTGACTTGCTCGATGATCCTGTGCCCATGCTGTATCCGCTCCGTTCATTGCCCAGCACCTTGCTGCACGGCGAACCAGCGCCACGCCATTGGCGTTTAACCCTGTTTGGCGACTGCAATCTCCTGGATTGGCAGGGCGTCAGTATTGGGCCTTCAGTTTGCGACCTGGTCAGCTTTGTGGAAAACATTGAGCAGGTGAATACCCTGGCGGTGGGGGAGCAGCCGCGCGACGTAACGCAATTGCGCATGGAAACGCTGGTGGATTCTTATTTACTGCGCATGTATGAAGCGTTATGGCCCCTCTTTAACCCCCGCGAGTTGCGCAAAGCCATGCCTGCCGCCCAATGTCTCTACGTGTTAACTCAGTGGCTGCCCCTGCTTTCTCATTGGTTCGATCCTCTGGTTGAAGACGATACAACTTTGCTGAAGTTTGGGCGTATTACTGATCAACATTTGCTGGAAGCGGGTTGCATTGATGCGGTACGTTACCGCCCGTATCTGGCTGACCTGGTGCAGCGGTTTATGCAAGCATTCAGGGCTTTGTAATATCTGCTAACGGCAACGGCGCGGCGCATACGCTACTGGAGCATGACGGTGTGGTCTTTCCTTCTTGAATCGCTATCTTTTGGGGTGACAGTCGCTTTTATGTTGGTTGGCGTGGTGGGCGTAGTTGTGCCGCTGTTTCCAGGGCTGTTGTTAGTATGGCTAAGCCTGACGCTCTACGCTGTCCTTGACGGCTTCACCGTGATTAACGGGGGCCTTTATGCGGGTCTGACTGCGTTCGCCTTGATCACCAGCACGGCGGATTTGTGGCTGCCTTTGCTGGGGGCCAGGGCCACGGGCGCCTCGCGGCGGGGTATTGTCTATGGCACGGTGGGGGCGCTGCTGGGTTTTATTGTGTTGAACTTGATCGGCGCCGTGGTCGGATATGCCGCCGGGGTCGTCGTAGGCGAGTACCACCTTCATCAAGACTGGCAAAAAGCAATTAAAGCCAGTCTGGGCGGGTTAGCGGGCATTGGCGTGTCTACCTTAATTCAGTTAGGGGCGGCTATCATTATTGTGGTCATTTTTGTGTGGCGGGTGCTCACCTTTTAGGCAGCTTATGACGACGGAACAACTGCGCTCAATTGGGTTGGTGGTTGCCGGCATTCTCGCCGTTAACCTCATCCTCTTCACCATTCTCATGACCCTGGCTTACCGCCGCCTCAGACACCTGGAGATCCCGCCGGACGCCACCCTGGTAGAAACCCTGCACATCGTCCCCCTATTTCTGGTGCTGGCTATTGACCTTCTCGACCTGACCTTAGACTTCCTGGCTTTCCCCATCGTCTGGGTCATGCTCAACCGCATGGGGCTTAACGCCCTGCGTAACGTCTCTGCTATCGAAGCCGTCATCCCATTCACTCAACCTATCCCCACCCTCACCCTGGCCTGGATCGGCGTGCGTCTGTTCCGCCTCTAGTTTAGAGTGGAGCAGTCTTGGAGACTGCTCCAGTCTCCTACAAATCAATCGGGTTCCGCAAAATTTCTACTAACAACTGAATACAATGCTCCACGTCATGGGCATCCACTGTCTCGCTGGGCGTATGCACATAACGGCAAGGAATAGAAATGCAGCCGGCGGCGCAACCTGGGCCGGCAATCTGCATAGGACGGGCATCCGTTGTGCCGCCATCCAACACTTCCAGTTGATACGGGATATTGGCTGCCTCGGCGCGCTGGCGCATTAACCGCACCAGCCCCGTGTGGGCGATCATGCCGCTATCTTTCACCTTAATGGCAGCCCCTGCCCCCAATCGCACAGCCATAGGGCGGGCTTCAGGCACGTCCCCCGTCAGGGTCACATCCAGGGCAATGCCCACGTCGGGCATAATGGCATTGGCGGCTGTTTGCGCGCCGCGCGTCCCCACCTCTTCCTGCACGCTAAAAACAAAATAGACGTCATGGGGCGTCGTAGACAGCCGCTTCAGCGCCTCAATAGCCACCACACAGCCAATCCGGTCATCCATTGTTTTGGCTGATAGACGGCTGCCTTGCGCCAGCAGCGGACGATAAAAACCTGCCGGCGCGCCCACGGCGACAGGGCAGTTTTCACGGCTGGAAGCGCCCACGTCAATGAAATATTTGGATAACGGGTGTACTTCATGGGCATTTTCAAAACGATCCGCATGAATGATCCCCATTGTGCCATCGCCAAACTGCACTCGCCCTCCCATCAGAGTGTGGGCGGACACGCCGCCAATGTTAGTGAAACGCAGGAACCCTTCCTCGGTCACATGAGTGATCATGACGCCTATTTCGTCCATGTGTGCGGCAATCATCACCTTCAAGCCGCTGCCATCCCCCTTCTTGCGGGCAATCAGGTTGCCCAACGCATCCACGCTGATTTCATCAGCATAGGGTTCTATTTCCGGGCGAATAAGCTGCCGCATCGTGTCTTCAAAGCCTGAAGGCCCAAAAGCTTCCACCAGTTTCTTGATCAGTTCGTTCATATAGGTTCCTGTGTTCTGTTTACCATTGCGCGACTCTGGAGTCGGGGCTTTAGCCGGTTTGTTTCGAGTGAAGTCCCCACGCTCACCAGTTAAGACACATTGGGGTTGCGTGGGTTGCATCCACTGTACGGGAGGCGTCAGCGTCGCAGTTGGTAGTTGGGGGCGTCCTGAATAATGCGAATGCTGTGCGGATGGCTTTCCATTAAACCCGCATTAGTGATGCGAATAAACTGTGCCTTTTGGCGCAGTTCCGCCAGATTGTTGGCGCCAACGTACCCCATGCCTGCCCGCACGCCGCCGATCATTTGATATAACACGTCCGTCAATTTGCCTTTGTAAGGGACCTGTCCTTCTATGCCTTCGGGAACCAGCTTGCTGCGTTCGCTGGCGGATTGACCGCTGCCATAGCGATCGGCGCCATACCCTTGCATTGCGCCCAGACTGCCCATGCCGCGATACAGTTTGTAGCGGCGACCTTCGTAGTGAACGACCTCGCCAGGACTTTCTTCCAGACCCGCCAACAGCGAGCCTAACATGACGGCGTCTGCCCCGGCTGCCAGCGCTTTGACGATGTCGCCGCTGTATTTAATGCCGCCATCAGCAATAGCCGGGATATTTTGGCTGTGGGCAGCGGCGGCGCATTCCAGCACGGCGTGTACCTGAGGCACGCCAACACCCGAAATTATGCGCGTGGTACAGATGGAGCCGGCGCCAATGCCGATTTTAACGGCGTCTGCCCCCGCCGCAATTAAATCGCGGGTGCCTTGAGCGGTGGCGACGTTGCCGGCAATGATCGGCAACTGCGCATACCGACGTTTAGCCTCAGCCAAGGTATCAATCACCGAACGGGCGTGCCCATGCGCCGTGTCAATCACCGCCACATCTACGCCCGCGTTAACCAGTTGCTCCAACCGCTCTAACCCTTGGCCGCCTACCCCCACGGCTGCCGCGCACAACAACCGCCCGTTGTCGTCTGTCACCGCCAGCGGGTAATCAATTTTCTTCAAAATGTCTTTGACGGTGATCAATCCTTTTAGGCGGCCTTCTTCGTCCACCAGCGGCAGCTTTTCGATACGGTGGCGGTGCAAAATCTCTTTGGCGTTTTCCAGGCTGGTGCCCACAGGCGCGGTCACCAGATGCCCCGCTGTCATATATTCGGCTACCAATTGGGGCCCAGGCGTGACAAAACGGATGTCGCGGTTGGTGAGAATACCCAGCAGCCGGCCCGTTTCATCGGTGATAGGTACGCCAGAAATGTGGTAGCGGCTCATAATGGCTTCCGCTTCTGCCAGGGTTGCTGTCGGCGGCAGGGTGATGGGATCCACAATCATGCCGGCTTCGGAACGTTTCACTTTGTCTACTTCGTCTGCCTGTTCCACAGCGGAGAGATTACGGTGAATGACGCCGATGCCGCCCAGGCGAGCCAGGCTGATCGCCATTTTGCCTTCGGTAACGGTGTCCATGGCGGCAGAAAGAATTGGGATGTTCAGGCGCAAATTGCCGGCAAGTCGCGTACGCAAATCCACTTCTGCCGGCAGCACCGAGGATGGCCCTGGCGTTAATAGCACATCGTCAAACGTCAGCGCCAGCGTGCTAAATCTATCTTCCATGTTCATGTCTTTCCCTAAAAATGGCTGCAAACGCCAGACAAGTTCAACTTCTGGGAGAAATTGAACTTCTAAATGCAGCGGCGGCTCAACCAGACTGTTGCCGCCGTGGTTTCGGCTTGCGCACGCGCTGTCTACGACGAACGCTCCCGCCTAGTTTGTCATACCGCCTTAAGATAAGGAGTACCCCGGCTACCGCCAGAGCCAGAGCCAGCAGCATGGAATAGGTGATAGGGCTGCTGCCCACCGTAGGTTGGTCAGGACGGAAGAACTCCACCCAGGCGCGTCCCCCGCCCCACCAGATGAGAAAGGCGCCAAACAACGTACCCTTCCGCCATTGATCGCGGAAACGGCGGTTGAGATAGGTCAATAAAAAGAAGCCCGCCAATAACCACAAGGATTCGTACAAAAAGGTGGGATGAAAACGGGTGTCTGGTGGATAAAGCGCCAGGTCGTTGTATGGCGCAATTCGGTTATCAATCAAAATACCCCAGGGCAGTTCGGTGGGGGGACCATACAGCTCTTGATTGATGAAGTTACCCCAGCGACCTACGGCTTGCGCCAGCAGCAGCGTGGGGCCAGCCACGTCGGCGTAATCCCAAAAGCTGAGTTTGCGCCATTTGACATAGAGCAAACCAACCAGGGCCGCGCCCACAAAGCCGCCCAGGATGTTGGCTCCGCCCGCGCGGATGTTGATAACGTCCAGGAAAGAGGTATAGGCGGCGCTGTTGCCGGCAATGACCGCATCCTGAAAGACGTACCACAACCGCGCAAACAAATAGCCAAACAAGACAACCAACAGCAAGCCATTGTACAGGTCGTCTACGCTCTGGCCTCGTTTTTCGATCTCGCGCCCGGCCCACCAGGCCCCCAGCACAATCCCCACCGTGATGATAATGCCATACCAATAGACAGGAAAGCCATCGCCAATGGGTATGGTAAACGCAACGGGATCAATCTGTAGAAAATCAAGCATGAATCTATTCCTTACTTCCTCACTCAATGTAACCCAGACCGCGCAGCCGCTGCAGCAGGTTTTCGTCGTCTACTTCCAGCGTGGTTCCCACCGCCAGGTGGTCGCGTTGGTTCTCGACGCGGCGAGCAATGCGCTGCAAGGTTTGGGTTAGTTGGATGGCTTCTGCCGGCATTTCCGCCAGGCGATTCTGCATCTCCAACGGATCGCGCCCTAAATGAAACAGTTCGTCAGGCTGCTGGTCAACCTGGACCAACTTCAAATCCCCCTGTACCACCGCCTGGCGTACTGCCAGACAACGAAACGGTTCCAGCAATTCCGGCTGGCGGCGCTCAATGGCGCGCACAAAGTTCAGCGGCGGATAAATCTCCGCATAAGCAGCCCCCTGCTCTGGGTCTTGACCGCGCACTGTTTGTTTCAACGTCAGGTTGTGGATTTCGGATGGATCGAGGTGAGGCATATCGGGCAAAATGCCGGCAGCATCCAACAACGTGTGGTAAATGCGGCGTGTACTCACAGGCGTAGCCACGCGCATAGCAGAAAACTGCGCCGGCCAATTCAAGATCAACGGCACATGTACTAACTCCTGGTAAGCCACAAAAGCGTGCCCAAAATAGCCATGCTCTCCCAGGCCATCCCCATGATCAGCCACAATAACCGTCAGCGTATTCTGCTGTTGGCGGCGTTCTGCCAGCGCCGTCCACAGTTCGCCCAAATAATCATCCTGATACGCCACTTCAGCGTCATACATATCACTCAATACCTGCGCTTCCAGTTCGCCCAAGGGCTGCGGCAGCGGCGCGGCCCAACGGTACGCCTCACGATTCCAATCGTGCAAAATGGCGCGCGCTTCCCGACTGTCGCGCATCTCAGGCGATATCCGGTCTACAAACTCAGCCGGAGGCCAGAACGGCAGATGGGTCTCCATCAAATTCAAAAACAGAAACAGCGGCTGCTCCCGCCGCTCCCTCTCCCGCTGGCGCAAGAACCAGACCACATCCTGCACCGAACGTTCATTTTGGCCCTTGAAACGCGCCAGGCGCGACCACAATGGCGTCAGCCAGGCGTTGAGCGAAACGCTAAAAGCCAGATCGGACTGGCCGAAAAAGTTCTGAATGGGATAGGAAATGCGGCGCAAAAACTGGGTGTACTTTTCCGCCGCCACGTTTAGTGGCCAGGGAAAGCGGCTGGAACTGCGCGGCAAAGTCGGAATAGCTCCCCCATAATTATAGAAAGTCTGGAAACCGCGCTTAAAGCCGTTGTCCAGAATGCCTACCAGGGGATTGTTGCAGAACCCAATTGTCTGGTAACCCGCCGCGTGCAGCGCTTCCGCCAGGTGGGGGCGGTCTGGTCCCAGACTTTGGTTTGATTGCGTAACCTGGTGCGCCGTTGGGTAGAGACCCGTAAACAACGAGGCGTGGCTGGGTATCGTCCACTGCGCGGGCGATATCGCCTGTTCAAACAGAACGCCTTGCGCGGCAAAGGCGTCCAGAAAAGGCGTGGTCGGCTTATCATAACCATAACACCCCAGGCGATCTGCCCTTTGGGTATCTAACACAATGAAGATAATGTCAGGTTGATTCATAGAGCCATTAGCATAACATGGAGATATAGGCGTCGCAAGCTTTACGTCGGCACAGATCAGTCCACATAGCATCTTGCGGCGCTTATGTTAAAATTGCCCCGCATCGTCATCCTTGCAAGCGCAATGCACTTTCCCACTGTATTGTGCCCTACGAGGCGCCGTGCGTAATTGCGTCCGTCTCTGGTAGTTGTACAGTTGCTCTGATTTTATGTATATTTCGCACCTCTCTTTGACCAATTTTCGTAATTATGGCCGCCTGGAACTCGATTTCAAAACTGGCCCCGTTTTGTTATACGGCCATAACGCTCAGGGCAAAACAAACCTGCTGGAAGCGATTTATTACCTGGCGACAACCCGCTCACCACACGCTGATACGGATCAGCAGTTGTTGAACTGGAACGCCAACGAATCAGATGAACCCATCGTTGTGGGCCGGCTGGTGGCTCAGGTGGTCACCAGCGATGGTTCCAAACTGCTTGAACTACGCCTCATCAAAGAACAAAAACTGCGCAACGGCCCCACTTTTCGCCGCGAAGCCCTGGTTAACCGCCGTCAGGTACGCCTGATGGACCTTATCGGACATCTACGCGCCACCCTTTTTCTGCCGGAAGATATTCAACTGATCACGGGACCGCCAGCCAATCGCCGCCGCTATGTAGACATCACCTTGTGCCAGGTTGATCCGACCTACTGCCGTAACCTGTCCAGCTATAACAAAGTGTTGGAACAGCGCAACGCCCTGCTGCGCCAGATTAATGAGAGCGGTAGTGGGCGGGACGTGCTGCCCATTTTTACGGATAAACTGATCACGCTGGGGAGTTACATTTTTGCGCAGCGGGCTGCCCTGTTTGCCCATTTGGGACATACCGCTCAACGCATTCATTACGAAGACCTGACGAATCGCCAGGAGACAATCCGGCTGAATTACCTGCCCCGGCTGCAGGAGACGCAGGCGGGGCGCAGCCGCGAAGAAAATGAGGCGGTAACGGAAATGATGGCGTTGGCTGATTGGCTGCATGAGCAGCCGGCGGGGAATCACAAAGCCATTGCGGCTCGCTTTCGTGAGGCTGTGGACGGCTGCGTGGATCAGGATATCGCTCGCAGCAGCACTACCCTGGGCCCCCATCGCGACGATTGGTTTTTCCAGGTTAACGGACGACCGCTGTCCAGCTATGGTTCACGCGGTCAGCAGCGCAGCGCCATGCTGGCTCTGAAACTGGCGGAAATCGCCTGGATGAAAGCGGAAACAGGGGAGACGCCTATCTTGCTGCTGGATGAAGTGGTGGCGGAACTGGATGAACGCCGCCGGGCGCTCCTGCTGCAAGTCACCCAAAACGCCAGCCAGGCCATTCTCACGACTACAGATCCTGGCATGTTTCCCCCTGGTTTTTTGCAGGGAGCGCAAACGCTGCGCGTGGATAAGGGGCGGGTCGCCAGCGATGTCCCATTTGCGGCGGCAGCCGAACCATAAGTGGCTGGCAGTGGAATTACTAGAGGGGCTTTTTTGCCGGCATTCCCACCCGGCGCGGATAAACAGCAGAAGTCGAACGCAGTTTAGGAATCCGCACCAGAAAGTGCGGCATCTCCCGCTGCGGCAAATGTACGGGTGTAAGCTGCGCCGCCCCCCCGCCCAAAATGGTAATTGCCGTCGCCGCCGCAGCTACTTCTGGCGCGGCGCTCTCCCCTTTTTGCGCCAGCGCCGCCCCCCCAACACGACACAACGGCAGCAAATATTCCACCAACACGCGCAGTTCAGCCACGCTGCGCGCCACAGCCCAATCATATTGCTCTCGATGGCGGGGATGATGACCCAGCGTTTCCGCCCGTTCCGCCAGGATAATCACCCTAGACAACTGCAAAGCCGCGACTACCGCTTCCAGAAAGCGCGTCTTTTTGGCTACACTGTCTACCAACGTCAACTGCATGTCTGGATAAAGGATCTTAAGCGGCAGCCCCGGAAATCCTGCGCCCGTGCCTACGTCTATCAGGCGACGCCCGTTCAGATCGCCTGTAACTACCGCACAGCTTAGCGCATCCAGGAAGTGGCGCACTTCAATCTCTGCTGGCGCTGTGATAGCTGTCAGATTCATGCGCTCGTTCCAGGCCAGCAGCAGCGCCTGATACTGGGCAAACTGCGCTAACTGCGCCGCTGTCAACGCCAATCCCCAGTGCGCCGCTCCCTCAGCCAGAAGTTGTAACCCGGCCATGGCTACTGTGTCCGCTCCAACTGCTTTGCTGTCCAGTCCAGGCGATACCGATCATACTGCTCGCCGCCAAACGTGGCTGGCGCATATTGCAGCCAGGGATGCACCATGATTTGTCTGGCGCGGGCATATAATGGCGTCAGCGGCTCAATGCCATCCTGTGCAAAAAAGGCTCGCTCCACTTCACGATATATCTCCCAGCGTTCATCGGGAGAGGCTGTCACCTCCGCCGCCTCTATCTGCTCATCTACCGCGCTGCATGGTCGCCGCTCCCGATTCTCGCTTTGCGTACAGTGCAGCACGTCGCCCAACCAGTTGTGGGCATCAGGATAATAGGACGCCCAGCCTAAATGCCATACGTCCGGGCGCGCTGTGCCCGCGTCGGCGCGCGTTTGCGCCAGCAGCGTGCCAAACTGCACCTGTTCCAGTTGAATCAGTTCTTGTGGGCATTTTAACTCGTCAGCCCACATTTGCCGGATGAGTTCCGCCTGCTGCAATTCAATGTCCGAGGCACTGACCAGATAACGGATGCGGGGCATCAGGCGGCAGTCGCGAAAGGGGCCGTCAGCTAACTGCTGCCGCGCATAGTCGGCATTGTACCCTGTGCCAATTTCATCTCGCCGCGGCGCGCCTACCACGCCCTCTGGCGTGAAATGGCGCAAGGGAACGCCCAATCCTCCATACACTTCTTCGATCAGGCGCGCGCGGTCAATAGCTGCGCCAAAGGCGCGCCGCATTTCTGGCAAACTGAACACGGGGCTGTCAAAGTTATACGCCAGGTAGAAAACCTGCTGTTCGGAAACCAGCGTAAAACGCTGGGAAATCTCGGACATGACGGTTTCGCGCATAGCTGCCGGCACGGGGGCTACATCCAGCGCCTTTTCTCGCCACAGATCGTAAGCCGCGTCTTCGTCTATGTGGAAGATGTTTACGACATCCACGTTGCCATCAAACGGCAGGGGCCAAAACGGATTACGCAGCAAGCTGGTTTGCCTGCCGCTGACCGAAGAGCGGCTGAGCACATATGGCCCGTTGGTCCAGATATTTGCCGGCATATCCCACTCCGCCTCAGTTTCCTCAACGATCTCCGCGGGCAGCGGACGCAGCGTCCAAAGCGTGGTCAAAGCCAGGAAATGGTTGGCGGGCCGCGTGAGGCGCACCACCACTGTCTGCGCATCTTCTGCCGACACCTGCAGCAGGGTCATATCCACTGCCGCCGCATCAGGGGCGCGATTGACGGCTTCACAGCCGTCAATAACATACAGGATAAAGACGTAGGGCGTATTGGTGCGGCTGTCGCAGGCGCGTCGAAATGCGTAAACCACGTCAGCAGCCGTTACCTGACGTCTTCGTTCCACCTGCCCGTCCTCTGTGGCGTGAACCCAATACACGTCATCCCGCAGCCGGAACGTCCAGGTCCTTCTATCGCTGCTAACCTGCCAACTGGTGGCTAAGAACGGTTCAATGCGCGCGTTTTGATAATTCTGGCGCGTTAAGCCCACATAAAGATTCTCCACCAGGTCCAGCGCTTCTTCATCAAGGGTCAGTTGCGGGTCAAGCCGCGGTAGTTCCGCTTCAGACATGCTGATATCTAACACGACAGGTTCGGCGGCGGCCGCCGCCGGCGCCACCGGGATCGTTGTTACGGGCACCTCAACCGTTTGCTCCACCAGACGGGTCACAACCCGTGTTCCCCCTTCCACTTCTACAATTTCGGTCACGACAATGACGTTGCTGCTCGGATTGTCACAAGCCAGCAGCAGCACCACACTCAAAGCAGCCGCCGCCACCTGGCTAAACCGAGAAATGAGCTTTCGCGACAAGAAGCACCTCTCAATGGCCGGGAGATAGCCCCAAAGTTACGCGGCGACCAGATTCTCTCTGGCGGCGCGTCACTCCAGGCTAAACTAATCAGAAACGTATGGGAAATCCATCACACAGTCAAGCCAGGTTGACCATGATCCTGCACAAATCTGGCAAAAAATATCCCCGCCATGCTACCCCATCCCGCAAAGCACGACAAATTTCAGCTCAGGCGCCCCACATTGGTAGTTCCCCTAGAGTACAAAACTCTTTGAGACTTTTGTACTCTCTCCTGAAGGCAGGTCTAGGATTCACGCCCCACCCAGAAATGATGCAGTATGACATTGCCGGCAGGCCGTACCTGAACCTGATCCACTTGCTGCGTTTCTGCCAGCATGGCTTTGTTCACCAGGCACAGTTCGGGCGACTGACCATACTTATCCCGGTAGTACGCCACAGCCCGCTTGACCTTTTCTTCCAAAGAGCGAGATTTGTCATCATCCAACCATAACATACCCGTAATCATGTTGCACACTCCAAATGATAGTTCAATTCCATCCGGCCTCTGGCTGCTGGAGCCGATTGCGGCCGGCTAATGCGACGGGCTTAATTCGTCCAGATGGGGTCGCGTAGACAACGGATAAGCTGTTAACCTGGTTGTTGGCTGCCGTAACAACCAGTGGAGACAGTTGTCCATGTCCTGGCGATTAAAAGCCGCCGCCTGGAATGGCGTCGGCTCATCGCCCACAATAGCCAGAAAATCGCCTCCGCCCAGCAGATACTCAGCCTGGGAATCAGCAATGGCCGCGGCGGCTTGCGCCTGGCGCGCATCTTCCACCTGTCCCACCAACCGTAGCGTAAGGTTGGCGCGCAGCAGATTATGCAGGCTGTCGGCGCCGGGGCGGCGGGTGGCGGTGAGTAGATGAATGCCGGCATCCGCCCCCCGCTGCGCCAATCGGATCAGGGGATCAAGGACAGGCTGACCGCCATCCTCCAGCAATGACACCAGATGATCCACCACGACCACAATAACGGGCGCCTCAATCTTTTGCCGCAGGCGGTATTCCATTTCCTGCGCCAGGAACGCCAGCGTATCCGCCGACTCGGTAACCTGGCGCATGACGGGGGCCAGCATGTGGGGCAGATAATTAAAGGAATCCCAGGCCGAGGCCCCGGCAGCCCAATCGCCAGGGACATAATCAATCACTAGCAGTTGTAGGCGCGCCTGGCGGTTGGTCAACGCCAGAGATAACGCCATCGTTTGTAAGAGCGTGGTTTTGCCGGCATTCTCCCGCCCACAGACCAACACGTGCGTCACATCCCCTTGCTGCAAATCCAGCACCACCGGCTGTCCTTCTGGCGTCAACCCCAAGACCGCCGTGGCTGGCGGCAGTTCAGGCACGTACTTCAACAGCGCCAACAGCGCCACCGGATAATCCTCGGTGGCGTCTGGCCAATCCCATTCCTGGGTTGGCGCCGCTGCTGCCGCCTCTGCCCCGCCCAGCGATTGCAGCGCTTGCTGGCCCATTGCCCACAGCCGCTGCCATCCCAGTTTTACCTGTTGGGTTACGTCACGAGCAGTTAAGGGCTGAACGTCGCGATTAACTGGTTCCAGGGACGCGCCAGCCACGTCCATGGCCCACGCATATTGCCCTGATTCTTCCGCTGTCGGCGGTTCTTTCCAATTTGATGGGGAGCGCTGCTTTGTCATGGCATCTGACCATATTCCTATTCCTTGAAGCCTATCAAAATTACCCTCTCTCTCCAGTGGCACAACAGGGAGTATGTGGCCGTGAGGATAACATCACGATATTCCGCAGAATCATAGAACATTTGTTCTCATTCGTCAAGGGGGTAAGGCGCGTTTGCGCATGAAGGCAGCGCAAATTTCTGGGCAATGCAGCTCCTTCCCCCAAACAAAACAGGCGGTTGACGCACCGCCTGTTTGACTCCAATCTATATTTGGCTGCGTTTTACAGCTTTACGTATGGGCGCAGCCCGCCCGTTGAATTTTTTATGAGGTCTGCCGCAGCACCATCACCACTTTGCCTTGTACTGTCACGTC
>CAYQYJ010000006.1:0-36286 GCA_964421605.1 uncultured Ardenticatenaceae bacterium
TGGCGCAGTCGCTGCACTTCGCGCAGCAGCGCCTGCGGATTGCCGCTGAACGCTTCCCGATCCAGCTCACCCCGCGCCAGGCGCAGTAGAATCTGGGTCAGGGCCGCATTGATCGGGGCTGGCGCTCCCAAAGTTTGTCCCGCCTGGGCCACCGCCCCATTGTGAAAGAGAACTTCGTTTTCGGTTTTGCCGGCATTCAAATCCACCTGAAACGATGGCAGCTTATTCCCCCGCCCCGCAGCCACCGCCCTGGTCAAAAGCGGCTGCAGCAGCCCTTCAGGTAAATAACGCAGCGCCCACACCAGCCGCTGCGTCGGCGAGCCCGGCAAATCAATCAAATTGATTTTTAGCTTCTTGACCACCGCCAGCGCTTCTTTCAGCATGGCGACTTCCAGCTTAAAAGTTGGGCGATAACTGTAGACAATGCGCGGGTGGCGGTTGAGAATAGCCGCCGTGGCGTTGCCCACCATATTCAGCAGCGCCTTAGACCATTTGAGGGTACGGTGGTCAGACACCACCACTGTGTTAATTTGCGCCGCCTGCAGCAAATGAACCCATTGACCAATCTCCTGCCGGGATCGAACGGGGGCCAACGCCACGCCGCGATCTGCCCGCTCCAGTTTGATGACGTTGACCCCCTGCAAATTCAGCGGAATGGTGACTGAACCTGCCACCACCCGTTCCGCGCCAAACTGCTGCATAAACTTCTCTTCCAGGCCAATGCCGTTTTGTACCGTCAGCAACATGGGCGGCTGTGGATAAAAAGCCGCCAGTTCATTGATGGCGCTGTCCACATCGTACGATTTCATGGCGGGAATCACCAGGTCATAAGCTCTATTTTGCAGCATGGCCTGGCGCAGCGAACTGACCACTTGCGGCGTGACCAGGGTAGGGCGATCGGCGGCGTCTGCCGGCAGAATGGTCAGACCATGATTGGCAATAGCCTCTGCCGCCAGAGGACGGCAAACCAGGGTGACATCATGCCCATTTTCCGCCAGTTTTGCGCCCAGATAGCCGCCCACGGCCCCCGCACCAAACACAAGAATCTTCATGACTTCATTCCAGATAACTACCGATAAAACCAGGTTGACCCGGCAAAAAGTCGCGTATGCTCACAACCCGTTTGCCCGCCAACTGCACCTGGCGCAGCGCCAATCCCCCCTGCCCTGTACATACGGCAGCGCCATCCACCAGCGGGACAACTTGCCCTGGCAAACCAGCCGGCGTCTCTGCAGCGGGTATTGCCTCGGCGACCAAGACTTTCAACAGCGTTCCCTGCCAGGCGGCAAAAGCGCCGGGCCAGGGAAACATGGCGCGCACTTGTCGTTCCAAAGCAGCCGCCGGCTGCCGCCAATCCAGACGACCATCTTCTTTCTTGATCAGCGGCGCATACGTGACCCCTGCTTCACTTTGCGGGACTGCCGCCAGGCGACCCGCCAGAATGTCTGGCAGGTATTCCACCAGCAGCGCCGCGCCCAAATTCGCCAGCCGGTCGTGCAGTGTAGCCGCCGTCTCGTCAGGCGCTATGGGGATCGCCTGCTGTACGTAAACGGGCCCGGTGTCCATGCCCATGTCCATGTGCATCAGGCTGACGCCTGTTTCGCTGTCGCCCGCCAGAATAGCGTGCTGGATAGGAGACGCGCCGCGCCAACGCGGCAGCAGGGAAGCGTGCACGTTGTAGCAGCCCAATGACGGCAGTTCCAACACGTGCGGGCGCAAAATCTGGCCGAAAGCAGCCACGACGATGGCGTCTGGCTGCCAGTCGCGCAAAGGTTGCGCCGCGCCTTCATGGCGCAGCGATTTGGGCTGGTAAACGGGAATGCCCGCCGCCTGAGCCGCCGTTTTCACCGCCGGGGGGTGAAGCTGCTGCCCTCGTCCGGCGGGGCGGTCAGGCTGGGTAACCACGCCCACCACCTGTTGCGTGGCAATTAACGCTTTCAAACTGGGCACGGCAAATTCAGGCGTGCCCATGAAGAGGATGCGGTATGATGACATGCCGGCATTCTAACGCATAAGCGCAGTTGCCGGCAAGCTAATGTGCTTTAAGGCGCTGCCTGTTCCAACAGACCCAACAACCTGTCTGGATTATCCGTATTGATGCCATCCACATCCAGAGCCAGAATGCGCTGCATGTCGGCGATTTCGTTGATCGTCCATGGCTGCACCGCCAACCCCCGCCGCTGCGCCGCCGCTACAAACGCAGGCGTCAAAATGTGGATGCCGCCGCTCCTCTCTGGCACTTGAAACGAATGGTAAATGGGCGTCAACGTCTCGCTTAAGCCCAGGCGGAACAAGATATAAAACAGCCGCACTTCATCCTCCGTGGCAGACGTAGCCACTTCCGGGCATTCCTGGCGGAAAGCGTCCATATTCGCCTGGCGAAAACTGCTCACCAACACCTGATCTTGCATATCATACTGGCGCATGAGCGCGCAAAACCGCTGCGCCGTCGCTTCTGGCTCGGTCTGTTTGATCTCGATGCCAAAACGCATCTGCGGATATGCCTGGAACATCTCTTCCAGCGTGGGAATAGTCAGCCCTTGCCCCCGATAGGGAAACGTCTGCCCATCGTCCAGGCTGAAATGGTAACCCGCGTCCAACTGCTGGACTTCCGCCAGCGTCAGGTCGCGGATAGCCCCCGCACCATTGGTCGTGCGGTCAACCGTCTCGTCGTGGATCAACACCAACGCCCCGTCCCGCGTCATGTGCATATCCGTATCCAGCACATCCACCCCTAAAGCGACCGCCTGGTCAAAAGCAAACAGGGTGTTGCTGGGCCATAGATTCTCCCCTCCCTGATGGGCAAAAACCAACGGCTGATGCTCGCCGGGGCGCGGCGTAAACCAGGCATGCGCGGGCGCAGGCTTCGCCGCCGCGCGGGCAACCAGGTATGCCAGCGCCAACACGCCAATCACAATCAATAAAGTACGGCTGAAACGCTGCCAGACGGGTGGTTTGTTCATCGCGGAGGGATCACCTTTTGCTCACCGCCGCAGACGCAACTGCGCGGGACGAAGCGATACGTGGATCGGCAGCCCGCAGATCAAACTGGTCAGGGGTTACGCGCCGCCAGAGAGAGTCTGGTAACTCCGTAAATCCTGCTGATTTAACCCGCAAGCCTGGGCAATTCTAGCTGAACTGCACCCTGGCGTCTATGACTGCGTAAGTTCTGCCCTCAAGAAGCCATAGCCGCTGGCGCGGCTGTCACCGTTTATTGACGAATCTCCAACCCGCTCTTACAATTTGCGCTGTTCTGGTCAGATCTCCTTCGTAAATCGAACTTCCAGTTCGATACCCGATTTGGAAAATCGGGCTACAAATTTTCATTCCTCGTGGTGCGCCACGCGCATGGGGAACTCCTTAATAGATTCACGCGGAGACACGGAGGGCGCAAGAAAAATTCGTGTCATTCGTGGAATTCGTGGCAAAAATTTTTCGTGGCTCCTGTGAAAGCGATCTCACGCGCAGGTCACAGAGAAATGTAGGGCAAACTGTCCGTTTGTCCCCGTATTTGGGAGGAAGAAATGGATTTTGGCAAGGCGTTTACCTTTTTTTATGAAGACGAGCAGTGGCTGACTAAGATTGCCATCGGCTCGTTGATTGTGCTGCTCTCCCCCTTCTTGTTGATGGTTCCCCTGCTGCTGTTGTATGGTTACGAGATTGCCATCACGCGCAACGTTATCAAAGGCGTGGAGAAGCCGCTGCCGGCATGGGAAGACTGGGCCGGCTTTTTCAAGGATGGCGCCTACCTCTTTCTGGCTAAACTGGTGTACGCTCTGCCGCTGCTGCTGCTCATGTGCATCAGCTTTGGCGTTTTTATTCTGCCGGCATTTAGCGGCGGCAGCGAAGACCTGGCGGCAGCGTTGGCGGGAACAGCCTTCATCATCTGGCTGCTGCTCTCTTGCCTGCTCGTTTTGCTTGGTCTCGCCTTTGCCATCATTTCCCCCATCATCAACATCCAATACGTGCGCAGCAACGACCTCTCCGCCTGTTTCCGTTTTGGCGAAATCTGGGGCATGGTGCGCGACAACTTTGGCGACCTGGCTATGATTGTCCTGGGCATTATCCTGGCAAACCTGATCATCAGCGTGGTTGCCAGCGTGTCTGTTATTACCATTTGCGGCCCCTTCATTTTGGGGCTGGCTGGTCCCGTGTGGACACGCATGATTTCGGGTCACCTGACAGGTCAACTGGCGCGTAAACTGGACGGCAAGGCTCCCGCAATGGAGTTGGGCTAACAAAAAAGGGCGGGTGCAAAAACCCGCCCTTTGCCCAATCGTCAAAAGTCGCGACCTCCACGGAGTGGAGGCAACCTCCCCGGCGTAGCGGCTTTAGCCAGAACGATATTAAGACCGTTGCCTACTTCTCTGGCAGCGTCGCCAGCACATCGTCAATCTTGCTGCCGCCGGTAACGGCTGTCTCCGCTGGATACGGGTGTCGCCCAAACAGCGTCAAGGTGGCTGCGCCCAAGCCAATGCTGAAGACCACAAAAGTAACCAACCCGGCCAGGATGGGCACAATCAGGAATGCCGGGAGTAGTTGCAGCAAGCCCAGACCAAACGTGAGCAGGGCTGTGCCGGCAACCGTCGTATTCACCAGCCGGTTCCCCTTCATGTCGCTGTTGCGCAGCAGCCGCTCGCCCAAGATGCTGCCAACCGCTACCCAGCCCAACGCCCCGGCCAGAGCGAATAAAGCCGCCATAGCAAACAAAACGGGGTAGCCCAATAGTCCAACACAAACAATGAGTAGCAGCGTGGAGATAAGGGCGATGATTGCCCCTAACGAGGCAACTGCCGCTGTCGTCAACAAGCCCACAACGCCGCTGGCTGCCGTTCGCTGCTGCGCTGCTTGCTTCACCCGCCCCAGATGAGCGGGCCAGACAGACGCCGCCAGCCAGGCCAGACCGCCAAGCAGCAATGTACGCCCCAACAAGCCAGCAAAACGGCTGGCTGCCGTGGTATCCCCCATCTCTGCCACGCCATTGTTAGCTACAGGCGGCACAGGCAGCGCAGGCGGAACTGTGCCCAGGAAAGGAAACGGAAAATTGCTGGCGCTGGTGCAGCTAACACCTGTTTCGGCAGCCATCGTCACATTGCCGCCCAGCGTAACGCACTCCCCCTTCAGGTCGGCGTTCTCGCCAATGTCCAGGTTGCCGCCGAAAACGGTCAAATTGCCGGCAACCTGACCATCCAACGTCACACTCCCGCCCATAACGGTAATATCTCCATTGACGCTGCCGGCAATCTCCGCGTTGCCGCCTACAACGGTAATGTTACCATTAACAACCGCCCCTGCTTCAACCGTCAGGTTGTCGCTAAAAAGCTGCAAATCATCGTTGACTACTTCATCCGCCTCAATCACAATCGGGCTAAAAGCAGGCGCAGCCCAGACAACGGCTGGCAAAAGTAAAAGGAATAAAAGCGTCACTGCCACGCTAAATCGTTTCATGGTTTCCTACATCCTCTCAAAATCAGCTCAAGCGCGTTCGGAAGTCCAATCAGACGCCGGCTGCATGAGTTGTTGGTACACACCGCGCCACAGCATCACCAGACCAATCATCACAAACAGCCAGCCCCAAACGCCCGGCTGCTCGCTGGCTTGTTGGCCGATAGCGGCTAACACCTGCCACGCGCCAGACAACACCGTCTGCGCCACGTTCACCACCGCCGACAACGTATGCGCCAGACCGCGCCACAGGCCGGGTTGGACTAACGTATCGCCGAACACCGTCACAAACCAGATAATGGCTGCCAGCGGCAGCAAGCCGCCCACCAGCAGCAACAGGTAAGCCGTGGTTAGCGCCCAAAGGCGCTGCCGCCCGTCTGGCAGGCGCACCAACGTGCGCTGCATAAAATCCGCCGCTGGCGCCAGCGCTGGCGTTTCGCGCAGCAGCGCATCAATACTTTGCAACAGCCGCCACTCTTGCGCCAGTTCAGGACGCGCGCGCAGGTGAGCCTCCAGCTCAACCCAATCGGCTGCTGCCAGCTCACCATCGAGCGCCTCCATCATCATTGCGTAAACTTCTTCATCCTTGTTTATCATCATGCTTTTCCTTTTCGCACACGCCTGTCAGGCCATTTCTACTTCGGGGGACAACCCCATGGCCATGCCCACTTCTGCCAGTTGGCGGCGAGCGCGAAACAGACGAGACTTAATGGCGCTTACGCTGGTCTCCATGCTCTCGGCAATCTCTTCATAAGACATTTCATACCAATAGCGTAGCACCACCGCCTGCCGATAATCCTCAGGTAGTTCGGCTAACAAGGTTTGCACCATCTGCTGCTGCTCATCTATCACCACCTGACGCTCTGGCGCTTTCGCTTTATCTGTTTGCAGCGCCGGGTGGGCGGGCAACGGTTCATCAATCGAAAGCAAAACCGCCCGCCGCTTGCGGATCAAGTCAATACAGTAGTTTGACGTGATAGACAGCATCCAGGTGCTAAATTTATGCGCCGGGTTGTAGCTGTCCAGGCGGGTGTAAGCGCGAATAAACGCTTCCTGCGCCGCTTCCTCCGCCTCCGCTGAATTATTCAGCATACGATAAGCCAGGTTGTACACGGGCGTCTGATAGGCTTCGATCAACTTGCCAAAAGCCGCCTTATCGCCGCGACGCGCATGTTCCAACCACAGTTGTTCCTCGTTCAACTTTTTCTCTCCTGACGTCCTATCTTGTATTACGCAAGATTATCAGAAAAGTTCTACCAGATGTAGCCCGGTTTGAAATTAGACTACAAAAGTCCCAAAGACTTTTGTAATCTCTGTTGGCGCCCATAGCCAGGATGTCAACTTCTTTGACGCGCTCTCCCCCCTGTTTTATAATGCGCAGCGATGAACAGGCAAGATGATCCAGAATTGAAATCGCTGCCCTCTACGCTCTATACCGAAGAATATTTCCTGACCGCCTGCGAAGGCTACGATATTTTTCTGGAATCGGAGGGCAAACACCTGTCGCGGCGTTTACATGAAGCGTTTGCCGTAGCCGAGGTGACGCCTGGCATGAAACTGCTAGACGTCGGCTGTGGGCGCGGCGAAATCGTCCGCCACTGTATGCGTCTGGGGGTCGAGGCGTATGGCATGGATTACGCCGAAGTAGCCGCGCGCATGACGCTGGAAACGATTGCCGATGAGGCGCAGGCGCTGCAAGGGGGCAAATATGCCGGCACGCCCGCCGGCGTTTGCCGCGCCGATGCCAAGCGCCTCCCTTTTCCTGACGCCTATTTTGACCGCGTTCTCATGTTCGATGTGGTGGAACACCTCTACCCCTGGGAACTGCACGCCGCCATGCTAGAAGTGCGGCGCGTGCTCAAGCCGGAGGGCAAGTTTATTGTCCACACCGCCCCCAATCGCTGGTACGATCAATACGCCTACCCCCTCGTGCGCGCTGTGCGTACCTTGATGGGCCAGGGGAAAAGTTACCCTAAAGACCCGCGCGCCATCACGCCCGCCAATCAAGATGTGCATGTGAACGAACAAGACCTGCGCAGCTTGCGCCAGGCGTTAATGGCGGCTGGTTTTCGCGGCAAGGTCTGGCTGGATTCGCCGCCCCAAAATCGCCGCGAGAACTTTATGCTGGCTGCTCTGCGCCAGATTGCCTTCGGCGTCCCCCCTTTTCGCTGGTTCTTCGAGCGCGAACTATTCGCCGTCGCCGCGCCAGACGGAACAGGCACATAAATGAAACTTCGTGGCGCAATTCGCTGAATTGCGCGGACAAACTAACAATTTGTCCTACAGGTCTCCGCGCCCTCTGCATCCCGCGTAAGTGGACTGCCGCGTGAGATTGTTCTCGAAGGAGTGTCGGGCAAGGATGCCCAACCTACGTTATTTTTTGAAGGAGTTACCCGGTTGGCACAGGATCGTCGTCGTGTGGATGAATTGAGCGTGACCGAACTGGAGCAAATCCTGTATCGGAAAAAGCACGACCAGCGACGGCTGCGGCTGCGGCGGTTGAAAAATGCCGGCAGAGTGGTCGAAGTTGCCGGCATGCCACCCCCTAACCCAGAGCCACCGCCGCTGCTCGCCGCCCCACCCACCGCTGCTGGCGCTTTACGCCACTACGTCGTCACGCCCAACGGAAACGCCCCCGCTGCGCCCACACATGCGCTCGCATCTGCCCCTGCGTCCCCCCCTCCCCGCCGGCTCAACCTGCGTTGGGTTTTTGACAAAACATTGGCCCTGGTAGAAATCGGCGCCTTCCTGGCTTTCCTTTTCCTTGTACTCAGTTTCCTGGACACCCGCCAGGAACTCAACCAGGAACTGGCGCAACTGCAAAATCAAGAAAGCCAGGAACTGGCGCTGCCCACCATGACCCCCACGCCCATCATCGGCGTCGCCATCTTGCCCAGTGGGCACAAACCCCCGGTTGAAGGTCGCCCCCCCGAACCAGGCGAGGCTGGCAATATCCCCGACCACCTGCTGCCCATCATCAACGCCTATGCTCCACCCCCTATTCCCACCCCTGGCCCAGAACAGGCGCGCCGGCTGCAAATACCCGCCCTAAACATTGACAAACCCATCGTCCAGGGGGATGATTGGGAGCAGTTAAAGAAAGGTGTGGGTCAACACATTGGCTCCGCCCAGCCGGGGCAGGAGGGCAACCTGATATTGTCGGCGCATAACGACATTTATGGCGAGATTTTCCGCCACCTGGACAGATTAAAACCTGGAGACGAAATCATCATTTCCACCGAGCGCCAGGCGTACCGCTACATGGTGCGCAAGATTGACGTCGTACCGCCCACTGCCGTGGAAGTCATGGCCCCCACCGATTACCCCAGCGCCACCCTGATCTCCTGCTACCCATATCTGGTCAACGACAAACGCATCGTTGTCTTTGCCGACCTGGTAGGCGCAGCCGAAGACGATGCTGGTTAAAACGAAAACCCCTGGCTGGCGCATCCCCGTGTGGGAACCAAAGCAGAAATTTCTTCTCCGCGTCCTCCGCGTCTCCGCGTGAGGCTGTTTTTAGACGAGAAATGAGGTTATTATGAGCAAGAAAGTACGCCGCGTACGGCGTTCCACCACCCCAGAAACGGCTGACACGCCAGCCCCAGAAGAAAAAGCGCCCCCATCCGCGCCCGCCCGTCCTGCCCCTCGCCCTGTTAGTCGCAGCGCAGCGACTGCCGGCAGCCGCCGCGCCGTTCCCCGCCGCGACGCGCCCGTTCGCCAGACAGTCACCATAGAAGAGCTTAAAGAGGAATACGCCTACGTCGTCCGTGACTTACGCCGCGTCTTCATCCTGGCTGCAGCCATGTTCACCTTGTTGATACTGTTAAACCTGGCGCTTGGATAGCGAGCGCCGTGGCGCGGCTGGCGACATTCTCCTGCCTCTCCTATCAAATCCTTGCCAGTTCTTTTACCCCGTGCTATTATTTTATTCCATAGTCCTGCCTCTGGGTGGACTATTTTTTTGCGAAGATAACCTGATTTGAAAGGCTAATCCCATGTCTGACGTACTTTTGAAAGCTTTTGACACAGCCAAGAACGAAAATATTCCGCAGATTCGCCCCGGAGACAACGTCACGGTCCATCTGCGCATTGTCGAAGGAAAACGAGAGCGCATTCAGCTCGTCCGCGGTACCATTACCCGCCTGCGCAACAGCGGCAATAACGCCAACTTCACCGTCCGCCGCGTTGCCAGCAATGGCATTGGCGTTGACCGTTCCTTCCTACTGCGCTCCCCATTGATTGAGAAAATCGAAGTACACCGCAGCGCCCATGTACGCCGCGCGCAGCTTTACTATCTGCGCAACCGCACAGGCAAATCCGCCCGGCTGCGTGAAAAAAGGCCCCGCTGATCTAACCGCAGGTGCACCCTGAAATCTATACGCCTTCTTTTTGGGTGAAAGTGAAAACTTTCACCCTTTTTGCTTTCTGCTAACCTCATCTGTAGGAGTTACGCAGTTACCAGACGACAAAAGTCTTTGAGACTTTTGCCGTCTCTCTGGCAATGCACAACTCCGGATCCTATCGTCTTCGCGGAGAAAACCTGTATGAACCATCAACCGTTAATTGGCTGCACCACTTATCGCAAAACGTCGGGACAGTCGCCGCCAATTGACCTGTATGGCCTGATGCCCGCTTATATCGAAGCTATCAGGATGGCGGGGGGGCTGCCCGTCATGATACCGTTGGGTTTAACCGAACTGGAATTGTCCGCCATCCTGGCGCGGATGGATGGGCTGCTCATACCGGGCGGCGGCGACATTGAACCAGGGCAATATCACGGTCACCATCACGTGACCATGTACGGCATTGATCCCGACCGGGATCGGGTGGAGCTTTATCTGGTGCGCCAGGCAGCCGCGCAGCAAAAGCCCATGCTGGCTATCTGCCGCGGCCTGCAAATCACCAACGTAGCCCTGGGCGGCACGTTGTGGGAAGACGTCAAACTATTCATGCCTGACGCCATCACCCACGACTATAACCAGGCCCAACCGCGCAACCACCTGGCGCACGCCGTCAACCTACAACCCGACTCGCTCCTCAGCCGCCAGATAGGTCGCAGCCAGACCTGGGTGAACAGCCTGCACCACCAGGGCATCCGCCGCCTGGCTGCTGACCTGCGCGCCACAGCGACAGCCCCGGACGGCTTGATTGAAGGCGTCGAACTGCCAGGTCATCCTTATGCCGTCGGCGTCCAGTGGCATCCCGAAAACTTGATAGCAGATGACCCGGCCATGTTGGGCTTGTTCATTGGTCTGGTCAAGGCAGCCGCAGGTGAGCACCATTCGCTCGCTTCTGGCAGCAGCAACGGCGCGGCTCATCCAGAAGAAGCCGTTTTGACCTTGACTTGACGCCAGACAACTACAGTCGCCACGAACGCGCTGTTTGCTAAATTGTCCACTCACAGTGTGGCACAATTCGCCGAATTGTGCCACAGACAAACAACTGTGCTAAACACGCCCTTTGCTGAACCGCTGTCGTCAATCAGGCGTGTTTGCTCCTGGGCAACTACTCAAACAACCGGAGGAAAATGGACTCGATTGGCCTTCTCGATTCAGGCGTAGGCGGTCTGTCCGTGCTGCGCCATGTGCAAACCTTGCTACCGCAAGAGAATCTCGTCTACGTGGCAGATCAGGCGCACGTCCCCTACGGGCCCCGTCCAGCCGTCGAGGTGCAGGCTTTTAGCCGCGCCATTACCCGCTTTTTGCTGGCTCAGGGCGCAAAGCTCATCGTGGTGGCGTGCAACACCGCCTCTGCCGCCGCGTTAACTGATCTGCGCCAGACCTTCCCAGACGTTCCTTTTGTGGGCATGGAGCCAGCCGTGAAAATGGGCGCCGCGGCTACCCGCAGCGGCAAAGTGGGCGTCATGGCAACTGCCGGCACGTTCAAAAGCCAACGATACGCCACTCTAATGCACCGTTTCGCCCAGGATGTGCAGCTTTATCCAGACCCATGCCGCGGCCTGGTGGAATTAATTGAGGCCGGGCAGATAGACGACGCAGCCACTGCCGCCCTCTTGCAAAAGCTGCTATCGCCTATGTTGGCTGCCGGCATTGACACCCTCATTCTCGGCTGCACCCACTACCCCTTTGTCCTCCCCCTGCTGCAAACCCTGGTCGGCCCAGATGTAACTATCATTGATCCCGCCCCTGCTGTCGCCCGTCAGGTAGAACGAGTGCTGCAAAGCCATAGCGCTCTCAACCCTGCCGGCAGCTCAGGCATAGTTCAGGCATACACCACCGGAGACGTAGAACCATTCGCTTCCCTGGCGCAGCGGTTGCTGCAAACGCCCCTGCCCACCGCAGGCCTTTACTGGACAGCCTCTGGCCAATTGTCTCTGAACGACTAATCCCATTTCGCGTTTTTGACTGGTTTTCGCTGATAGTGGCAACTTAGATTACATACTGGGTATAATCCAATCATCACGAGAGATATTGGATTATCATGCGCCCTTCCCCCCGTAGACGTAACCTTGATCGCTGGCGCGCTATTGAAGCCCGACTGGGGCGCGAAGCGACCATCTGGCTGGCGACAGTGCGGCATGATGGCCGTCCCCACCTCGTCCCCGTCTGGTTTGTCTGGCACAACGAAAAAATCTATCTGGCTACCAGCAGCTACAGCCAGAAGTACACCAACTTACGCTACAACCAAAACGTCACCCTCTCCCTGGCCGATCCCTACAACGTGGTGCTGCTGGAAGGAGAAGCCCACGCCGCCAACCAGCGCACCATTGCCGAAGTCGCCCAACATTTCATCCACAAATATGAGTGGGATTTTCAAGCCGACGAAAGCGACGACTGGCGGCTGGTCGAAATTACGCCGCACAAAATTCTGGCCTGGGGCGACGGTTACGAAGATGAAGGAATTCGCATTCTCTAACATTTATGGCTGCCTTTCTTATGCGATTCCAACTTTCATGCGTTAATATCATGCTATGAGTGGCAGCTACGGCTGCCTTGTTGTTTTTCTTGGCTTTTTCTAACCACAGCGCACAAAGCGAGGTTTGACAGTATGCGATATGACAGATTTACAGAACGAGCGCAAGATGCCGCCGCCCGTTCTGTGGAAATAGTGCAACGGTACGGCCACAACCAGGTTGACACAGAACATTACTTGCTGGCCTTATTGGAACAAGATGGGGGCGCCGTCCCGCAGCTATTGGGTTTGATGAACGTAGACGTCAGCGCCATGCGGGGGCGTGTGGACGACGAACTACGCAGCACGCCGCGCGCCGCCGTCTACAGCGGCGCAGTGGGCCAGATTTTCTACACTCCTCGCCTGCGCACCGTGCTAGAGTTATCCCAGGGTGAAGCCAACCGGCTCAAAGATGAGTTCATTTCTACCGAACATATCTTTCTGGCTATCCTGAGCGAGCGCAATACGCCCGCGGCCCGCATCTTGCAAGAGTTCAGCATCACGCGGGAGCGGGTGATGGCATCTTTGGAAGACCTGCGCGGCGGCAAGCGCGTGACCGACCGCCAGGCGGAAAGCCGCTACAAAACCCTGGAGAAATTCAGTCGCAACCTGTCGCAGTTGGCCCGCGAAGGCAAACTCGACCCCGTCATTGGCCGTGATGATGAAATTCTGCGCGTCATCCAGGTGCTCAGCCGGCGCACAAAGAATAACCCGGTGCTGATTGGCGAAGCAGGCGTGGGCAAAACAGCCATTGTGGAAGGGCTGGCGCAAAAGATTAACGAAAGCGACGTGCCCGAGAACCTGCTCAACAAACAGGTTGTATCGTTAGACCTGGGGGCCATGATTGCCGGCAGCCGCTTCCGCGGGGAGTTTGAAGAACGGCTCAAAGCGGCCATGGAAGAAATCCAGCAGGCGCAGGGAGAAATCATTCTCTTTATTGATGAACTGCACACCGTCGTTGGCGCTGGCGCTGCCAGCGGGGCCATGGATGCCAGTAACATGATGAAGCCGGCCCTCTCCCGCGGTGAACTACAATGCGTGGGGGCCACCACCCTGGACGAGTATCGCCAATACATCGAACGCGACAGCGCCCTGGAGCGCCGTTTCGCGCCTATCTTTGTGGAAGAGCCATCGGTAGACGACACTATCCAGATGTTGTACGGCTTACGCGACCGGTACGAAACGCACCACCAGGTACGTTATGCGGACGCTGCCCTGGTAGCCGCGGCCCGTCTCTCGGATCGTTACGTGTCGGATCGGCGGCTGCCGGACAAAGCCATTGACCTGATGGATGAGGCCGCAGCCAAACTGCGCGTGGCGCTGCATACGCTGCCTGCAGAGCTAAAAGAACTCAAGAAAAACCTGGACACGCTGATCATGCAAGAAGAAGAGGCGCACACCGCCCGCGACTACGAACGCGCCGCGCTGCGACGAGCCGAACGGCTCAAGCTGGAAGCGGAGTTTGCTGAGGAGCGCGCCGCCTGGCAGCTAGAGAATAAACTGGATGAGTTCGTTGAAGCTGAAGACATTGCCGAAGTGGTGGCTTCCTGGACAGGTATTCCGGTGAACCAGGTGATCGAAACGGAAGCCGAGAAACTGCTGCACATGGAAGAGCGGCTGCATGATCGCATTATTGGTCAGGAACGGGCTGTAGCCGTGCTGGCAGACGCCATTCGCCGCAGCCGCTCCGGCCTCAGCGATCCCCGCCGCCCCATTGGCTCCTTTATCTTTTTGGGCAGCTCTGGCGTAGGCAAAACGGAGCTGGCTAAAGCGCTGGCTGAGTTCATGTTTGGCGATGAAGAGGCGTTGATTCGCGTGGACATGAGCGAGTTCCGCGAACAGCACACGGTCAGCCGCCTGTTTGGCGCGCCGCCTGGCTACGTGGGTTACGAGCAGGGTGGTCAGCTAACCGAGCAGGTGCGGCGGCGTCCCTACAGCGTGGTGCTGTTTGATGAAATCGAAAAGGCGCACCCAGATGTATGGAATGCGCTGTTGCAGTTGTTGGACGATGGTCGCCTGACGGATGGTCAGGGGCGAGTGGTTAACTTCCGCAACTGCGTGGTGGTGATGACCAGCAACGTGGGCACATCCTTTGTGAAGCGGTCGGGGGCTTTGGGTTTTGCCGGCATGCGCGACCCCGAAGAACGCGCCGATCACGAACGCATCGAAGACGCCCTGCGCCGCACTTTCCGCCCCGAATTCATCAACCGCATTGACGAGATCATCATCTTCGAACCGCTGTCCGTAGCCGATGTGGTGCGCATCGTGGACCTGCAAATGAAAGAAATCCGCCAGCGCCTGGGCGAATACGGTCTACACATCGAACTAAGCGACGCCGCCCGCAACTGGTTGGGGCACGAAGGGTACGACAAAGATTTCGGCGCCCGCCCCTTGAAGCGCGCCCTACAGCGTTTCGTGGAAAGCCCCCTCTCCGTGCGTATGCTCAAAGGAGAGTTCAAGCGCGGCGACACCGTCTTGATTGATATGGAAAACGAACAGTTAGTCTTCAAACTGATTGACTCCCAAGCCGCCATACCTGTGGAACCTGCCCTGGATGAACTGGCAGTAGGCTAAAGTAGCCGCCGTTGTCAGACCTTTGTTATGCCAAAGCCCGTCCCTCGACGGGCTTTTTTCTTGTTCCCGTGGAAGACGTGGGTTTTTGATTGACCCATCTTTGCCATAATTGATACAATCCAGGCGGTTACCTTGAGCGCCTGGTACACATTGGCGCAAGACAACTATGAAAATAGAATCTACCACCACATGCGCTTACAGTACACTTTGCGTGTGCAGAACAGACATTGTTCATGATACAATGATACGGAAGCATAGCTGATGCTTAAAGTTTACCTTGATAATTGCGTCTTCAACCGCCCCTTTGATGATCAAAATCAGATCAGGATCAGACTTGAAACGGAAGCCAAATTCTATATCCAGACTCAAATCAAACAACGCCGTGTCATATTAGTCTGGTCATATGTCCTTGAATTGGAGAATGCCTTCAATCCATTTGCGGAACGTCAGCGGGCCATTGCCCAATGGCAAGCCATAGCCCAGATTGACATCAGCGAAAGCTCAGATGTGCTGCGCATGGCGCATTCTGTTCAAGCGTCAGGGTTAAGAGGCAAAGATGCCCTGCACATTGCCTGTGCCCTGGAGGCTGCGGCAGATTATTTTATAACTACCGACGATTCGATAATCAAGAAGATGCATAGTTTCGCAAAGTTACGGGTAGTTACGCCACTAGAGTTTGTTGATTACGTGGAGGAAATCAGATGATCACAGATACGGAAATTAGAATCAAAGGGATAGAAACACTCATCAAAGCTCTAGGAGAGCTAGATGCAGAACGTTTTATTACCTTACTATTACGCGAACCCTTTGATTACACTGTCTGGCAGCGTACTTTGTGGAGTGATAAGAGCATAGAAGAAATCAGCCAGATGGCTATGCAAAACCGCCTGGCTAGTGGCGCAGGCTGATAAGTCAAGCAGCTTTGGTAGTCGCAGCTTCGGAGAAGGCATTTGACTAACGTCAATTCTGACCGTGATCGCTGCCATTTCATAAAGCTGTTACTGATATTGCTTGGCCTGGGGGTGGCGGTTGTGCCGGCAGCTTCCCCCTTTTTTACCCCCGACGCCATCCCCCGCACCAACGACCTGGCCCCCCATCTCTACCGCGTGCTGGCTCTGCTGCGCGTCTGGGATTGGTCACAGCTTTGGCCCCGCTGGTCGCCTGACCTGGTACATGGCTACGGCTACCCCGTTTTTAACTTTTTCCCCGCCCTCTCCCACATGAGCGTCGCTCTACCCACGCAGGCAGGGCTGCCCATTACCACCGCCTACCGCCTCGTCGTTTTCCTCCACTTCTGGCTGGCGGCGGCGGGCGCTTACTGGTTTGGTCGCACCCTGTTTAATGATGTCGGCGGCTGGTTGGGGGCGCTGGCTTACGTCTACAGCCCGTACTTCCTCTACGACGTGGGCGTGCGCGGCAGCCTGCCAGAAACGCAAGCCCTCGTCTTCCTTCCATTCCTCACCCTGGCTCTCTGGCGCGCCGCGCAAGGCAGCCGTCGTTGGATAGTGGCGCTGCCTTTGTTGTTTGCCGGCATCTTCCTCAGCCACTACCCCGTCACTTACCAGAGCCTGCTCATTCTGGGATTGTGGCTGCTCTGGCTGGCCTGGCGCTGGGGCTGGCGCGCCCTGGCGGGCCCCGCTATCGGTCTGGCTATAGGCGTGGCCCTGACCGCCTTCTTCTGGCTGCCTGCCCTGACCGAAATCGCCGCTACCCAGGCAGACCTCAGCATCAGCCAGGGGTATGGCATCGCCCAAAACTTCCTCTGGCTGCACGAACTATTCGCCACGCCTATGCTGCCCGTTGACCCCGCCCTGCTCAATCCCCCCGTCGTGCGCCCGCTGCCGCTGTTGGCGCTGCTGGTAGCCGGCGGCGGCTTGCTCTGGAGCTGGCGCTGGCTAAATCCGACGCAGCGCTGGCTGGTTGTGGGTTGGGGAGGGCTGCTGCTAATCGCTGTCTGGCTGATCACGCCCGCTTCCGCCTTCATCTGGGACGCCATCCCGTTGCTAGATCAGACGCTTTACCCCTGGCGACTGTTGGGCGTCATCTCCTGGCTGGCGCTGGGGTTAGTCGCCGCTGGCGCGTCTCGCCTGGCCCATGGGCGTTGGGGGCGCTGGCTGGCAGCCGGCTTGACCGCCCTCTTTATTATAGCCGCCGCCCCCTGGCTTTTTCTGCCCCAGGAGCCATTCCCCGAAAATCCGACCCTGACTGACCTGACCGCCTTTGAAGCCCCCCCTTACTTTATTGGCACCACCACCTTAGGCGAGTTCCTGCCGCGCGCCGTCGCCGAACTGCCCGATACCGCTGACCTGCGCCAGGCGTTAGCACAGACGGGCAATCCCGACCGGCTGCTAGAATGCGTCCAAACCGACCAACAATGCGCGCCGCAAGACCCGCTGGACGCTGTTTATACCGTCAATCTGGCGCAGCCAGCCACCTTCACCTATCGCCAGTTCTATTTTCCTGGCTGGCAGGCGACGTTGAATGGGCAGCCGTGGCCCCTGCGCCCCAGCCAACCCCACGGCCTGATTGAGGTGGATTTGCCGGCAGGCGCGCACACCCTACGCCTCTACTGGGGCACAACGCCCGCGCGCCAGGCAGGGGCGCTAATCTCCTGGCTGGCATTAGCAGTGGGCTTGCCCGCTCTCTTTCTCCTCATCGCTCCCCGCCTGCCCAAACCTGCTCTGCCCCCCCCGCCCTCTGTCGCCTCTTTGCCCAAACTAACGCCGCTGGCTTGGGGCAGCGCCGCCCTGCTCGCCTGGCTGCTGCTTGCCCGCGTGGACACCCCGCTGCGGTTGTCCCGCCTCAGTTCTGCGGGCATCTGGGGCGCGCCAGCGATGTCCCCCATAGATTACGCTGGCGAACTACGGCTGTTGGGCGTGGAACTCCCCGTATCATTGCCAGACGCCAGCCAGACCATCTCCCTGGACACCTACTGGCAGGCGCAGCGCCCCATCGGCGTCGCATATGACTTTGGCGTACACCTTATAGACGCAGATGGCGTTGCCTGGAACACGCCAGATACCACCCGCCCCCGCGACTGGCGCTTTATTGGTGCCAATCCCTGGCCCCTCGATGGCTACCGCCTGGAGCCGTTTGAACTCCATTTGTTAGACGGCGCGCCGCCCGGCCTCTACCAACTGCAAATGGGCCTGGTGCGGCGAGATACCAGGCAGACAGTCGCCGCGCACTCCATTGGCGCCGTGCGCGTGCTGCGCCCGGCCAATGGCAATCGCCCCCTGGAAGAAGGCTTGCACCCCCTCACTCCCCCGCCCACAGCAGGCGGACTCTCCCTGTTGGGCAGTCGCCTGGACCGCCACGAAGCCCGCCCTGGCGATCCGGCCCGCGTAGCCCTCTTGTGGCAGGTCACAGGCCCCGCGCAGAACGAGTTTACCCTCCGCCTTGTCGCCGCCGACGGCAGCGTGGCCTGGCAGTTAACCCGCCCCATTGCGCCGCAATTTGAGCCAGCCCAGTGGCGCACAAGCGACCGGTTGCGCAGCGAAACGGTGCTGCGCTTTCCCGCTGGCTTGCCCAGCGGCATTTATTCCTGGCAGGCGCAGTGGGCCAGCCAGCCCTCCATTCCCCTGGACACCGTGACTATTACCGCCCCCGAACGCTCGTTTACACCCCCGCCCTTAACCATAGAGACGAATGCCTCCCTGGGAGATGTGGCCGAACTGCTCGGCGCTAACGTGACGCGGACGGCAAATGGCCTGCAGCTGCGGCTGGCCTGGCGCAGCCTGGCGGAAACCGCCGTTAGCTACCGTGTATTTGTCCATTTGCGCGACGCCGCGGGCCAGATTGTGGCCCAATCCGACGCCGAACCAGCCGCCTGGAGCCGCCCCACCACCAGCTGGCTGCCCGGTGAAGTCATTCTCGATGACCATCATATAACCCTACCGCCCGACCTGCCTCCTGGTGACTACTCCCTTCTCGCCGGTCTCTACAATCCCACTACCGCCGCCCGCCTGTTCCTCCCCAGCGGCAAAGACGCTATCTTACTGCAAACAATGACCCTCCCCTGAAAGCGATTACCAGGGTAGCGGCCAAGAATTCATCAGCATACGCCATTTGATTTGAATAATCTCATTTGACACACACTCCCCCATTGGCGTATAATTTATATATTGTCGTCACATGCATTGAGGCATACATGGTCATTGTCGAAACATCGGTGTTCACCAAACTGGTGCAGAAACTCCTTTCCGCAGAGGAGTACAGGCAACTGCAAGCTGAACTGGCGAACCGCCCCGAAGAAGGGTTTGTTATCCCTGGAAGTGGCGGCTTGCGTAAAATCCGTTGGGGCTATCAGGCACAGGGTAAGCGAGGCGGTGTCCGGGTGATTTACTATTGGGCAGTAGCTCAAGAGCATCTGTTACTGCTCTTCATATATCCCAAGAACGTTCAAGACAATCTCTCGCCAGCTCAATTGAAGGCTCTCAAGCAGATCGTAAAGGATGAGTACGGATGAGCGCTGATTATATGGATGATATGTTATTTGCAGAACTGCTAGAAAGTGTACGTGAAGGCGGTGCCATTCTCCGTGGTGAGAAGGAAGCGGCGCGAACGTTCATCATCGAAGTACCAGATGTGAAAGGCATTCGGGAACGTTACGAGCTTTCCCAAACAGAGTTTGCTGCTTTGCTGGGAATTAGCGTCAAAACACTGCAAAACTGGGAGCAAGGCAGGCGAAGCCCTCGTGGGGCCGCTCGCGTCTTACTGCAAGTGGCTGCCAGGCATCCTGAAGCGGTCTGGGAAGTCGTCGAACCCGCCATACAGCAAGTACACGGCTAAAACTTTTGCCACCATCTTTCCCCGCCGACTTCCCTGGCGTAGCCGCCCACTCTGGCTTCCAGGTCGGCGCGGTCTTGAAAGAAGGTGCTTAACTGGGATTTGTACGCCTCAATCGCCGCGTATTTGGCTGCCAGATCGGCTGGTGTCAGGGGAACGATGACCGGTTCCCAATTGCCGCCTTCGCCGAGGGCAGCGGCAAGGGCGCCAGCCGCCGCCACGTAGGGGTAATCTTCGTAATATCGCAGGCGGCTGCCTAGCCATTTCTCCGCTGCCGCCCGCGTGACCTGATGGTCGGCATGGTTGCCAACCGCTAACGGAGCATAAACGTGCGGGGCAGGGGGCAGTTGCGCCATATGCGCCGCCAGGCGGTCAATCAGGGGCAAATCCGCCGCAGAGAGGGAGCCAATCACGTCATTCCAGGTAGGGTAGATGACATTGCCCAGACCATCCCGTCTGTAGATGCAATCGTAATAATCCCAATGCACGTAATCCGCGCCTAAAATGGCGCAGGCGGCGGCATCCTCCGCCCGCCGCATAGCCACCGCGTCGGCGGCGGTGTCCCAGCGCTGGTGCAGCAGTTGAGCAAACTCAGACAACGGCCCCGGCGGCGGATCGCCAGCGGTGATGGTGACGATAAGTATGGAGATGCCGGCAGCCGTTTGCCCGGCAATCTGTCCGCCGCAGGAGAGAGCCGCATCATCCAGGTGGGGGGATAAATAAATTGCGTCGTATTTTTGCCGCATAGCAACCTCGAAATAACAGACAACAGACAACAGGCAACAGACAACGAAAGGCTTTTATGGCATACCATTGAATCCCGAAATCAGGGGGGTTCAATGGTCACGGCTCCGTCTGACCAGGGTTGTCCGTTGGACTGGTAGGCGGGCCAGCGTTCGCCGCTAAGGGGGTCATAGAGGCCAATGGCGATGGCATGGGGTCTGGCAGGCAGAGGGATGTAACGCACGTCCAGCACAGAGGCGTGAGGGGGCCATAGGGTGAACGGGTAGATGCCGGCAATTGCCGCCCCATCCGCCTGCCCGACCAACTGCCCTGCCTGGTCTGTGGCATGGACAAAGACGGAAACCGTCTGGTTGAGAGGGGTAGACGCCTGCCATTGTAAGGTGATGGTCGTTTCTTGACCATCCCAGGCTGCCGCTGCCTGCGCCAGCGTTAGCGTTGCCGTCCCGTCCGGCGGGGCGAACGTAGCAATAGGTGAGTTGTTGGTTGATGGCGCATGGATGCCGCCCGCCAGCCTGACGGTAATGTTTGTGGGGGTATAGGTGGTCAAGAAAAACAAACCGCCATCCGCATTGAGACGGGACCAATCCAGGCCGCTGCCGGCAACTTCGTAATAGTAAGGCATCTCTGGCTTCAGGTCGGTGTAACGCAGCAGGTCAACGCGCAGCGGCTGCCTGACCTGCGCTTGCAGCAGAGCCGCTTCGGGAATATAGCCAGGTAAAAAAGTGATTCCCTCATGTCCTAGCGCATAAACGGTGTGACCAGGCGCTATCCAACTGGGAAGGTTCAAAATGTAGGCAGGATTGCCGGCAGCATTGGCTTCTAGCGTGTGTGTGGTTGCCTGGCGCACCGCCTGCCCCAACATTGTGTGCTGCTGCATCCGCAAGCGGATAAAAGCCGCGTTTTGGGCGCAGAGCAGCAGGCAAAGGGCAGCCGCGCCCCACACCCGCCAGGTCACTAAACGTCCTTTTCCCACCAACCCTGCCAGCCGCGCCAACACATCCGCCCATAACCAACAAGCGCCCACGCTGGCTAACATCAACAGGCGCGGCCCGCTGATCACATAGCCAAAATCTAACAGGGGGATTGCCGGCAAAACCGCCAAAAACGCCCACCCCCAACTCCACAGCGCGGTACGCCCCGCCCGTGTACGCCGCTGCACTGCCGCCGCCATGCCCAACCCTAACAGCGTCAGTCCCACTGTCGCCGCCATATCATTCACGCCCAGGCGATCCCGCAGCCAGCCGCCCCACACCGTCCAGGGGTAGGCAATACCCTGCGCAAAGTAGGCTGTGTTCTGACCAATGGTTTCGGCGTTTTGCAGCACAGGCGCAGCGCCGCTGCTGCTGACCCCCAAAAAGCGGACTATGAGCCAGACAACCGCTGGCGACAGCCAGACCAGACCATCTCGCCACAGCCGCGCTTTTGGCTGCGCTTGCGTCCAACCCAGCAGCAGCGCCAGCGGCGCAATAAGCAGACCGTTTTCGTGAGCAAAGGGAGCCAGCAGCGCCAACCCCAGACCGAGAACTGTCCAGACGCGGCGGATCGTCAGGCTGGCCTGGACGTAACAAATGAGGCTGGCAAGGATCAGCGTGGTGACTAACAGGTGAAACAGCGCCCCAATCCAGGGAACCGCCTGGTAGCTGAATGGGTAAAGCCAGAAGAGGACGGCGGCTGCCCCGCCGCGCCAGGTCAGGCGCAGGCGCGACTGACGCACCGCCAATATTTCGCCCAGCCAGGCCAACAGCACGCCATTCAACAGGTGCAGCAGGATATTCAAGCCATGCAGCCAGGGGGCGCTGTTTGCGCCCCACCATTGGTACGCCAGATGCCAGACCGTGCTTCCCAGGGGACGGTAATAAGTGAACCCGCCGTCCGCCGCCCATAGTTGGCGCAGCGTGTGCTCGCCTGCATACGGTATCTGGTTAAGGTCGTCAAAAAAGAAGGGTAGTTGCATGGCGCGACCATAAAGCCAGGCCAGCAGCAGACAACCAAGCAAAATATGAGGTATGAGGTATGAAGTATGAAGCGTGATGAAGATAGTTCTCGTCTTTGCCCTCATACCTCAGACCTCATAGTTCATACCTTTTTGAGAAGATAGCGCGTGGCGACTATAATACCACGATATGAGCGCTGAATTGTCACACATTGATGAGCAAGGACAGGCCCGCATGGTGGATGTGGGCGCGAAGCTGGATACGGAACGGGTAGCGGTGGCCCGCGGGTCGGTGCAAATGGCGGCGGAGACGCTGCAATTAATTATGGCGGGGCAGATGAAGAAGGGGGAGGTGTTGGTGGTGGCGCAGCTTGCCGGCATTATGGCTGCCAAACGCACCAGCGAACTCATTCCCCTTTGCCACCCGCTGCCCCTGACCCACGTTGAGGTTACCTGCACGCCTAACCCTGAGGCTAACCGCATTGACATTGAAGCCACCGCCCGCGTGCGCGGCAAAACGGGCGTGGAAATGGAAGCCCTGACCGCCGTTACCGTGGCAGCGTTGACTATTTACGATATGGCGAAGGCGGTGGATAGAGCTATGCAAATCACAGACGTCCACCTGGCTTATAAGGCGGGGGGGAAGAGTGGGGTGTATGAGAAGGAAGAAGGTAGAAGGAAGAAAGAAGAAGGTAGAATGAGCTGATGAAAATTGACGTGCGGTTGTTTGCCACATTGAAAGATAAGGCGGGCAAGGGGTTGGTGACGGTGGAGTTGGCGCAGCCAGCGACGACGGCGACCCTGCTGGCGACGCTGGCGCAGGCTTATCCGGCGCTGGCGTCGTCTTTGCCCGTCACTCTGGTAGCGGTGAACCGGGTTTATGCCGGCACAGACACCCCCATCGAGCCCGGCGACGAAGTAGCCCTGTTCCCTCCTGTCAGCGGCGGCGATGATTTTCCTTATCCCACCTATTTCGCCTTGACAAACGACGCGCCCGACCTGAACGCCATTCATACCCACCTGGCGCAGCCCGATGTTGGCGCGGTGGTTACCTTTACCGGGTCGGTGCGCGGCGAGACGGATCGCGCGGGAATGCCGGCAACCACCCTTTACCTGGAATACGAAGCATACGAGGAGATGGCTACCCTGAAAATGGCCCAGATAGCCCGTGAAATCTGGGCGCGTTGGCCCACCGTCAAAGGGATCGCCATTGTACAGCGCATTGGCCGGCTGGACGTAGGGGATATGACCACCCTGGTGGCTTGCGCCGCCGCCCACCGCGACCAGGGTGTCTTCGACGCTGCCCGCTATGGCATTGACCGCCTCAAGGAAATTGTGCCTGTGTGGAAAAAAGAAGTCGGGCCAGACGGCAGCGCCTGGGTCGAAGGGCATTACCATCCAAAGGCAGAAGGGTGAAGGCAGAACAAGGAAGAAGGAAGAAGGGTGAAGGAAGAACAGGGAACCCTCGGTTGCCCCGCATCTGTTTTCTGTTGACTGTTGGATGTTCTCTATGAGTGATTGGCAAGAATTAGCGACAAGGTTCGCGCAGAAACATAACTTAATCCATCCGCCCGGTGTTTATGTATTAGATTTGGCGAGCGAAGTAGGCGAGGTCGCCAAAGAATTGTTGCGACAAAGTGATTACGGCGCAACAGCCATGACTTTCAATACCGCCGACAGCGCTGCACAGCAACGTCTGGCGGGCGAGTTGGGAGATGTGGTCTACACGCTATGCTTGTTAGCCAGCGCTGCCGGCATTGATTTGAACGCTGCCTTCCACACCACCCTGCAAAAATATGAAGACCGCTGGCTGCATAAAGGTCACATCAGCAGCCACGATATAGACGCACCTGGAGACAAAACATGAGCACACGCACCCGCAACGGCCTTCATCGAGTCGTTATCACCGGCTCAGGCCTGATCACGCCCATTGGTCACAATGTGGCCGACGCCTGGGCGGCGGTTCTGCAAGGGAAATCGGGCATCGGTCCCTTTACACTGCTGGATAGAGGGCAGCACACGACAGGCGTTTTGTGTGAAGTCAAGGATTTTGACCCCGAACAATACCTGGGACGGCGCGAAGCGCGCCGCCGCGACCGCCAGCAGCAGTTAGCCAGCGTTGCCGCCATAGAAGCCATGAACCAGTCTGGCTTACAGGTGACGGACGAGAATCGAGAAAACGTGGGCATCATTTTGGGTACAGGCATTGGCGGCATCGCCACCTTTGTGGAAAATGACCACACTATCCTGGAAAAAGGGCCGCGCCGCGTCAGTCCCTTTTCCATTCCTATGATCATGCCGAATGGGGCTGCCGGCATGATCGCCATTGACTACGGCATTCAAGGTCCCTCCACCACCATCACCACTGCCTGCGCTGCCAGCAACGACGCTATTGGCCACGCCTTCCGCGCGGTGCGTTCGGGCGAACTGGCTGCCGCAATCACCGGCGGGGCGGAATCCGTCATGGTCGCCACCTGTATTGCTGGATTTGAGCGCGCTGGCGCAACCACCTCCCGCAGCAGCGAAGTGCCGCAGCCATTTGACAAAAATCGAGACGGGCTGGTCATTGGCGAAGGCGCAGGCATTTTAATCCTGGAAACGCTGGAACACGCCCAGGCGCGCAATGCCTCCATCCTGGCTGAAATAGTCGGTTACGGTCAGACCACCGACGCCCACCATATCACAGCCCCCGCCGAGGGCGGCGACGGCGCCGCGCGGGCCATCCGCAAAGCCCTGACCGACGCTGGCCTTGCCCCCACAGACATTGATTACGTCAGCGCCCACGGCACAGCCACCCAACTGAACGATCGCTCCGAGACAGCCGCTATCAAAACGGCCCTGGGCGAACATGCTTACCATGTCCCTGTCAGCTCTACAAAATCCATGACCGGACACATTATGGGAGCAACAGGAGCGATTGAGACCATCTTTTGTGTGCTGGCTATGCGCGACCGACTGCTCCCCCCCACCATCAACTACCAGACGCCTGATCCGGAGTGCGACCTGGATTACGTACCTAACACACCGCGCGCGGCAGACATTGACGTCTGCCTGAACAACGCCTTCGGTTTCGGCGGTCACAACGCCGTCCTGGTCATCCAGAAGTTCCACCCCTGACCTCTGCGCCAGGCGACGCGCAGGATGCCCCAGTCGCCTCAGGCAGCGCCAGCGAATGTCTGGGGCTGCCTTTTGGGCTTTAGCAAAGTTTTACAAGAACGCTCCCTCTGTATTACAATTACATCATCCGCCAGCGAGCTACCCGCTTCCCCCATCTCTTGGTGTCTGGCATTGATCGAACGAGAACTGTACGCATGAACGATATGCACCAACTCCAGGAGCGACTGGATGTCCACTTTCACGATTATTCCTTACTGCTGCGCGCCCTCACCCACCGTTCCTTTCTGAACGAGAATCCGCACCAGCCGGTTGAAGATAACGAGCGGTTGGAGTTTCTGGGCGATGCTGTGTTGGATTTTGTGGTAGGCGACTATCTCTACCACCACTTTCCAGAAATGGACGAAGGAGGCCTGACCAAACTGCGGGCGGCATTGGTGCGTACAGAAACCCTGGCTGGATTTGCCATCCAGTTTGATCTGGGCCAGGCGCTGCGCCTGGGGCTGGGTGAAGCGGAAAACGGCGGGCGGGAAAGGCCAGCCACTCTTTGCGGCGCTTTTGAAGCGTTAATTGGGGCGCTTTACCTGGATCAAGGTCTGGAGCCTGTAGTAGGCTTCATCCAGCGCGTGGTGCCGTCTATGCTGGACAAGATTCTGTTCAGTTCGCTGCACAAAGATGCCAAGAGCGAATTTCAGATTTGGGCTCAAGGGCGTTTTAACATTACGCCTCACTACGAAGTAGTCAAGTCAGAAGGTCCCGACCACAGCAAAGTTTTTACGGTGCAGGTATGTCTGGGGGAAACCGTATGGGGCGTGGGCGCAGGTCGCAGCAAACAGGCAGCCGCTCAGGAAGCGGCGCAGGCAGCCCTACTGCAGGCTGAAGATTACGAGGATACGTTAGATGAGCCTGACGCCTTCCCTGGAGATTTGTAAGTGGGCGCACACGCGATCAGGACAATAGAAAGGCCGCGGCTACTCATTGTAGGCGGCAGCGGCTTTTTGGGGCAGCGACTGGTTCCGCTGGCACAGCCACAATTTGAGACAGCTTACACCTATTGTTCGCGCGACTCGTTACAAACAGGCGCAGGGTACTGGCTTGACGTGCGCGACCGCCGGGCAGTGCGTCAACTGTTCCAGACGTGGCAGCCACACATCATCATCCATGCCGCTGGTTCTGACGCCTCCCCAGACATGGCAGACGTTATCGTCGGCGGAACAGACAATGTCTGCGCTGCTGCCAGCGCAAGCAGCGCCCGCCTGATCTTTCTGTCTACTGATGTTGTGTTCGACGGGCAGCATGCCCCTTACCGCGAATCGGACGCCCCACAACCCATACACGCCTACGGTCGCGCGAAAGCCGCCGCAGAAACAGTTGTGGCGGCTCTGGCGGATTACGTCATTGTGCGTACGTCTCTGATTTATGACCTGCAACCAGGGGGCCATAATTTTAACTGGCTGTTATCGGCGCTGCAGCACAAAAAGCCTGTCACTTTGTTTACCGACCAGTGGCGCAATCCTATATGGGCAATTACGTTGTGCCATGCTTTGTTGGAGTTGGCGCTGCTGGATTACGTGGGGGTGCTGCACGTTGCCGGCATTCAACCCCTCACCCGCGCCGAATTTGGCTTGAAAATGCTAGACTGGTGGGGCATCGCTGACCGCGAAACTCTCTCCTTCGGCAAAACCCTCTCTCTAGAACCAGGCGATACCCCTCGCTGGCCTGCCGACTGCCGTCTGGATGTCAGCCGCGCAGCAGCGCTGCTGCAAACACCCCTCCTGGGCGTGGACGATGTCTTGCAGCAGGCGCGCCAGAAAACACACCCCCTATGCTGAGAAACGTGCCAGTAACAACAAAGGAGCGGTACCTACTGCTGGCAACCTGCCTTTGGGCGCTGGCTCTGCCGTGGTTGCTGTTTCCTGAACAGATCCCCTGGCTCACCGCGAGCATGACGCTGCTGCTGTTGGGCGTGCGGCTGGGGGCTCGTCGCTGGCAGGGGCGCTTTTTCTCCCCCACGCCGCTGGATAGTTTCATTTTGCTCTACGCGACTTTCGCAGCCATTTCGCAGCTTTTCAGCCCAACGCCAGAAATAGGCCTGCCCAAGTTGTTTGTCCTCATTCAGGGTATGACCGGCTACTATCTGGCGTATGAATGGTTGGCGGGCGCCGCGCGCCAGGAGAAATTCACCCTGGTATTAAGCGGCGCTCTGGTCGGGATTGCGCTGGTGGGGCTTTTCACGCTGGAGTGGCCCGCTCGACAAATCATCAATCTACGCTTTATTACGGATCGCCTGCCCCATCTTAGCGGCGCGTTTACCGTACATTTTAACGAAATGGCCGGCATTATCGTGCTGCTGCTCCCATTCCTGCTGGCAACAGTCTGGCGGTATCGTCGCGCCCGCTGGCAGCAGAGCGCGCCAGCCTGCTTAGCCATGATACTGGTAGGCAGTGTTCTACTATTAACCCAATCCCGCGCCGCCCTGATCAGTCTGGCGGCAGCCGCCCTGGCCTTCCACGTCTGGTCCCGCTGGCCGCTGCGCTACATCCTGCCCATCATTGGCGCTGCCGGGCTGCTGCTAGGGGCGCTGTTCCTGACTACTAGCACAGGCCACGCCTGGCTCGTCTCGCTGGATGAGATGAGCAAAGCAGGTACATTGAACCCTACCAGTTGGCTGGTGCGCCTGGAAATCTGGCGCAATGCCGCCCATATGCTGCGCGATTACCCCCTGTTTGGGGCTGGTCTGTATGCCTTCGATCCCGTCAGTCGGGCCAACTATCCATATGGCCTGTTGGGACCAGGATTCAACCTGACCCACGCGCACAACCTGTGGCTGCAAACCGGGGCTACCCTCGGCTGGCCTGCCCTGGCAGCTATGGTAGGGCTGTGGGTAACGCCCGCCTATCATCTGTGGCAGCAGGGCCGCCAACAAACCTGGGCGCGGCTGTATGGCGCCAGCCTGACAGGCTATCTGGTCTTTAACGCCTTTGATCTCGTTGGCCTGATGCAAAAACCAGGCGTGCTCATCTGGCTGACCCTGGCCGGCGGCGCCGCCCTCATTCCCCTCGCCGCTATGAACGGCCGCCTGTTCCGTTGGGGACGCTGGCTGCCCTTATGGGTGTTCTTTTTATTGCTGCCGCTGCTACCTCGCAATGTGGCAAATAATGCTCTGGACCAGGCGCGGCTGGCAGATGCGCCGCTCTCGCCCACGTTGACACCAACGCAATTGGGGGAAGATGCGCGACGACAGGGATTGCTGGCTTATCTACGCGGCGACACAGCCGCTGCCCAGCGTTTCTGGCAGACTGACCCAGAAGCAGCCCTGTTCTTGCAAAACCAGGGGCAGTTGGCGGCCTTTGCCGGCAACTTTGATCAGGCAGTAGTCTGGTACGATCTGGCAATTGCCGCCGATCCCACCGCAGTATTGGCCTATTACTGGCGCGGCGTCGCTTATGAATTCCTGCAAAATCAGGAGCAGGCAGCCCTAAACTATGAACTGGCGGTTCGCCACCTGCCGCAAGAACATTTACTTCCCTCGTGGCAGACCCAAGTCTATTATAAGTGGGCGCAAGTCTCTGCGGCGGCGCAAAACTACCAGGTGGCGCTGTCAGCTATCCGAGCTGCCATGCAGCTTGAACCCGACAATGCCTATTACTACCTGCTGTTAGGGGACATTTTGCAGGGGATGGGAGATGTGGCTGGCGCCAATCAGGCGTACGAACAAGCAGAACGGCTGCGTTGAGCATCAACTCTGCAAAGAATTGGGCTTTTCAACTAGCTGGCGCGGAATCAGGCAATGTCAGGCAGATCCCTGAGCAAGACGTTAGTCAAACATGAGAATATCTCCCTGTTTACTGCGCTTTTGCGCAAAACATGCCCATAATGCGTTATAATAGGATGGTTTTGAAGAGATGCTTTTTTCAAAAAGCAAAAGGTGAGAATTGGTAGCCAAAGGGAGTAATGACATTGGTACTATGATGTCTAAAATGGCTTTTTGCCCCCTTTTTGCATCTTGACTTTTGTCCTTTAATTATGTTAGACTGCACGCTCAGTATCCTAAAAGACATTGAGAGTGTAACATCCCCTACACAGTTGAAAAATTCCAGAGAGGTCGAATCCGGGTATGAGCGAAATGGCAAATCCATTCGAAGAAATGGAAATTGTGAGCGCGCTTTTGGCAGAAGCCACTGAGAGGCATTTTATTACCTATGATCGTATTTTAGAACTTTTGCCAGACGTCGAAAACAATCTTCCTTTATTGGAGACTATCATGGAAGAGCTACAAACAGCGGGTGTGCATTTGCATGACAGTGATGAAACTTTGGATGAAGAACTAACCGATGATGATGTGTTAGAAGACGATGACGAGACCTTAATGGGATTGCCTGGCTACCCTAAGCGTCACCATGCGGCTCCTTTATTTGATTTAAGCAGTGTGCCTATTGACGATTCGGTAGGGCTATATTTTCGTGAGATGGGGCAGCAGCAGTTGTTGTCTGCTGATGAAGAAGTGCAGTTAGCTATGGAGATAGAAGCAGGACGCGCTGCCGAATCTGCCCTGGCGGAAGATGAAGGTGATATTTCTTTAGATGCGCTGGACGAATACCAACGGCTGCGCGAGGCAGGCGAAGCGGCCCGCGCTCACCTGATCCGCGCCAATACCCGTCTGGTGGTAAGCATTGCCAAGAAGTACCGCGGGCGCGGCTTGCAGTTTTTGGATTTGATTCAAGAGGGCAACGTTGGGCTGATGAAGGCGGTCGAGAAGTATGATTATCGCCGCGGCAACCGTTTCAGCACCTACGCCACCTGGTGGATCCGCCAGGCGGTGACGCGCGCGCTGGCGAATCATGGACGCACCATTCGTATTCCCGCCCACCTGGGAGGACGGATCAGCAAGCTTTATCAGGTGGCGCAAGAATTAGAGCAAGAGTATGGTCGCCAGCCTACAGCCGAAGAGATTGCGGAGTACATGGAACTGCCGGCAGATCGCGTGCGCTGGATGCTGCGCACCAGCCGCCAGCCAGTGCATCTGGAACGCCCTGTCGGCGATGAATCCGATGCCGAATTGGGCGACTTCATCGAAGACGTAGAAGCGCCACCGCCAGCCGAAACTGTAGCCCAAAATATGTTAACGGAAGAAATTGGCGAAATCCTGGACCAGTTAACGCCGCGTGAAGCGCGTATTTTGCGGCTGCGCTACGGCTTGCAAGATGGCGAATCCCGCACGCTCAAAGAAGTAGGCGAGATGTTTGGTCTTTCCCGCGAGCGCATTCGCCAGCTAGAAAAGGAAGCGCTGCGCAAACTGCGCCATCCCAACTTTGCCGGCCATTTGCGTCAGTATTTGAACTGATTCTGTCTACGACAACTGGCCTGGGCAGCTTTTACCCGTCCAGCCAGAAACAGAGCCACTGTGCGAGACCCGACAGGTTTGAACTTGCCGGGTCTTTTTTTTGACGTGCTGCGGTATAATCAGACCCTATGGCAATTCTGCACACATCGAATCTTAGCCAATCCTTTGGCGCGGTAGACGTCTTTACCAATATCACTGCCAGCATTCCCAACGATGGCAAGATCGGGCTTGTCGGCCCAAATGGCATTGGCAAAACCAGCCTGCTGCTCATCCTGGCTGGTCAGGCTCCGCCCAGCAGCGGCAGCGTGCAACGCGCCCGTAATTGCCGCCTCGGCTATCTCCCTCAGGAATCCGCCAGCGCCTTTGTGGGGCAGATGCACACCGTCTACGAAGAAATGCTCACGCTCTTTGCCGGGCTGCGAGAGCAGGAAGAAAAGCTGCGGCAAATGGAAAGAACGATAGCCGACGGCGACGATTCAGCGGAGATGCTCTCGCTCTATGGGGCGGCGCTGGAACGCTTTGAGCAGGCTGGCGGCTACACGTATGAACTGCGCATCAAGCAAACGCTGACTGGCCTGGGTTTTGACGGAGAAACCCGCCACCTGCCGCTAACTCATCTCAGCGGGGGGCAAAAGACGCGGGCGCTGCTGGCACGCCTGCTGCTAGAACAACCCGACCTGCTTGTTCTGGATGAGCCAACCAACCACCTGGACATTGAGGCGGTGGAATGGTTGGAAAGCGCCTTAAAAGCATGGTCTGGCGCGCTGCTGGTGGTCAGTCACGACCGCTATTTTTTAGACAATGTGGTAAATCGTATCTGGGAAATGGGTCGCTCTGGAATAGAGGTATACCGTGGCAATTACAGCCATTATGTACAACAGCGTCAGGAACGCTGGGATCGCCGCCAGAAAGAGTTCACCGCATTTCAAGAGCGCATGGAAAAGGAACTGGATTACATCCGGCGGAATATTGCGGGCCAGAACACCTTACAGGCGCAAGGCAAGCTAAAACGGCTCACACGCGAGTTGAAGGCGTTTCACGCTGGCGGACTGCCGGCAGTGCAAGACAAAAACTGGTCACAAACCTTGCAGCATTTAGACATCACAGCCGGCGAATGGGGCGTAGCTGAAGCCACTGAGGCATTGCGCACCCTACCGCTGCCACAAAACCGTCCACCCCAACTGAACCTGCGCCTGACAACCACCCAGCGCAGCGGCGAACTGGTGCTGCGTTCCGAAGAACTGGCTATAGGTTATCCCGGCAATCTGCTGTTTCGCGCCGAGGATATTGAACTACGACGGCAAGAAGTGGCAGCACTGATTGGACCGAACGGCACAGGCAAGACCACCCTGCTGCGCACAATTATGGGGGAACTGCCGCCGTTGTGGGGGCAGATCAGGTTGGGGGCCAGCCTAAAGGTGGGGTATTTTGCCCAGGCTCATGAGCGACTGGATACCAGGAACACGGTCATTGACGAACTGATACGACATCATCCCATGCCGTTGAGCGAAGCCCGCCACCACCTGGCGCGCTACCTGCTGCGCGGCGAGGACGTGTACAAACTGGTGGGAATGCTCAGCGGCGGCGAACGCGGGCGGCTGGCTCTGGCGGTGCTGGCTCTGGAAGGGGCCAACTTCTTGCTGCTGGACGAGCCAACCAATCACCTGGATATCCCGGCGCAGGAAGTGCTGCAAGAAGTATTAGAGAACTTTGACGGCACAATCCTGATGGTATCCCACGACCGTTATCTGGTGAACCGGCTGGCAACGCAAATCTGGAACCTGGCTGATGGCTGCCTGCAGGTCTTCAAAGGACCTTACCAGGAATTTGTGGCGCAGCGGGATGCGGCTAACGAAGCTGCCCGCGATGCCGCCCGCGAAGTTGCCCAGGCGCAGGCTGCGCGAACAGAACGACCGGGTCAGGGGTTGAGCAAGAATGCCCGGCAGCAGCGGATAAAAGCGCTGGCGGAGTTAGAAGAGCAAATTACTATCCTGGAAGGTCAGTCGGCTCATCTGGTAGAGGCGCTGCAAGCAGCCAGCGTCGCCCAGGATTTTGACAAGATACAAAATCTGAGCATAGAATATAGCGAAACGCAGCACAGGTTAGAACATCTGATGCAAGAGTGGGAGGATTTTGTCCATGAGCAGTAACAACCGGGGACAGGCAACCCGCTGGCCCGACAAAATTGTGGTCGGTCTGACGGGTAATATTGCCACGGGTAAATCCTCCGTGCTGCGTATGGCTGCCGAGAATGGGGCCCTGACGTTGGATGCGGACAAAATTGTGCATGAGATTCTGGAGCACGACCCCAGTGTTCAGGCGGCTATTGCCGTGGCTTTTGGCTCGCAGGTGCGCAAGTCGGATGGTCGAATAGACCGCGCGGCGCTGGCTGCCATTGTGTTTAGCGACGCAGCAGCGCTGCGCGACCTGGAAATGATGCTCCATCCGGCTGTGCGTACCGAGATTATCCAGCGGGTAAACGAGAGTCGGGCCAGAGTGGTCTTTATTGAAGCTATTAAGCTGTTGGAAGGACCGCTGGTAAATGATTGCAACGCCGTCTGGGTGACGGCTTGTTCGCCTGTGCGCCAACTTGAGCGGTTGATGATTTGTCGCGGCATGGATGATCAAACAGCGGCCATGCGCGTCAATGCCCAACCGCCAGCGGCAGAGAAGGTGGCGCGCGCTAACGTGGTGATCAACACTGACGCCGACATGGCAGACACGCGCTTGCAGTTTGAAACTGCCTGGGCGCAGCTTTTACAGCAGCCGGCAATTGCTGCTCCGCTCCCCGCTCAGACTAAAGCGACGCCAGCCCCGGCGGCGACAAAGAAAGTTATGCCAGAACCTGCGCCTGTTCTGGAGATGGACGTCTCTGATGTGACGGTGCGGCGCGCGCGACCATCAGACGTGCCCGCCGTTTTGCTGCTTATTCACAAAGCAACCGAGGGACAGACCAAAATAAAACGGGCAGATTTGCTAATGTCTATGGCTGAACGCAGTTATCTCATTGGGCAGGAAGGCGCAGAAATTACCACTGTCATTGGCTGGGCGGCAGATAGTGGGGTGGCGCGTATTGAGCAGATATACATTCATCCCTTATCCGCCGTGAAGGTATCAACGCCAGCCGTCATGGCTGAGATTGAGCGCACGGCGCAGGAGCTAATTTGCGAAGCTATCATGGCGTTTCCGCCTCAAGATGCGCCTGAAGCTGTGCGGCTATTGTTTGCCGGCATCGGCTATGAACCCCGCCAGAAAGCGCAACTGCCGCGAGTCTGGCGCAGCGCTGCCGATGAATCGCAGCCAGAAAACACGCAACTGCTGGTGAAAGTGTTGCGCAACGTGCGCATTGCCTGAAAGGAGCATCCATGACCCAACTGAAGCAATGGATCATGAACCATCCTAATCTGACAGCCTGGTTTGCTTTGGGCCTGGGCATGGTCCTCATCCTGATTTTTGAAGCGCGCGACGTCGGGCTGCAAGCCAGCCAGTGGTTCTGGTTGATCGTCATTACCGTGCTGGTGGCTGGCGCCTGCATCTGGATCATCAGTTGGGGAGATGACGAAGAAAGGGAGGAAGGTGAAGTTGAGAAAGACAAGTCAGCTCAGTAGCTCGATCCGGGCGGCAGGCTGCTGCCGGCAACGTTACAGGACATTACCTCTATGCTAGGTCCCATTCAAAATGCCATTACCCTGGAGCAAGTAGCCGCTTTGCGGCAAGCTATTGCTGACTTGTATCAAATTGACGACATGACTATCGGCTGGCCCCATCCGGGCTATGTCCGGTTCCGTGGTCGTTTCTTGCGCGATTCTGCCAGCGGTTTCAGCGAAATACGCCGCCGCTTTGAACCACACGGGTTCACCCCCTTGCTGCGGGAAGAAGAGGGAGAGCCCGTGCTGATTGCCATGTCCGTGGTGTTCAATCCACCCGCCTCCAACCCGTGGGTTAACCTGGCGCTGTTGATTGTCACCATCGCATCCACATTATATGTGGGCGCGACCAGCGATCCCGCATTTACAGGACAGAATTTGTGGCGCGAAATCTGGCTGGGGCTACCGTTCAGCCTGAGCATTATGCTTATTTTGGGCGCGCACGAATTGGGACATTATTTCGCCGCCCGACGCCACGGCGTGTCGGTGACGCTGCCCTACTTTATCCCTATGCCTTTCTCGCTCATCGGCACGCTGGGCGCGTTTATTCAACTGAAAGCGCCAGTCACCAACCGCCGCGCTTTGCTGGACATTGGCGCAGCAGGTCCGCTGGCGGGCATGGTTTTTGCCCTGCCGCTGCTAATCATTGGCCTGAAGCTGTCTCCCGTTGGTCCGATTAGCGCCAGCGGCGGTTATTTGTTGGAAGGGAACTCCCTGTTGTATGCTCTGCTGAAGATAGTGCTGTTCGGGCGGATGCTGCCCGATGGGGCCGTGGACGTGAGCCTGAGCCAGATTGCCTGGGCAGGTTGGGTGGGTCTGTTGGTGACCGGGTTGAATCTGCTGCCCGTGGCGCAACTGGACGGCGGGCATATCGCCTATGTGTTGTTAGGCAAATGGGCCAGGCGGTTATACTGGCCCGTGTTAATTGGGTTGTTGGCGCTGGGCGCGCTGGTGACGCAAAATGTGTTGCAATGGGGCTTCTGGGTGCTCCTCCTCTTGTTTTTTGGCAATCGCCACGCCCAGCCATTGGATGACGTCACGCCGTTGGATCCGCGACGGCGGGCCATTGCCATTTTCTCGTTGATCTTGTTTATCTTGGTATTTGTGCCCGTGCCCATTACGATTGTGCCGCCTGGATAATGCCGGCATGTAAACGATACCATTCATGGACGCAAACACAACAACCGTTTAAGCGCCAGGCGAAAATTACATTTTGGTCAAGTGTAGGGGCAGTTTCAAACTTGCCCCTACCAGAGACAAAATTGGGGAAGGAAAACATGAGGGACTTGAAAGCAGAGTTTGAAGCAGCGGCGGCGGCGGCGCAAAAACTGCCCAGCCGTCCGGATAATGACACATTATTGCAACTGTATGCCTTGTATAAGCAAGCTACCGCGGGCGATGCCAGCGGTAAGCGGCCCGGGTTTACAGATTTTGTGGGGCGGGCGAAATACGACGCCTGGGACAAACTGAAAGGAACGGCTAAAGAAACGGCTATGCAGTCTTATGTAGACCTGGTGGCAAAGTTAAAAGGGAGTTAGTCTTCCTTGCCGGAACGACGAAATTGGCTATAATTTTAGCTGCTTTCGACGCTGTAGCTCAGTGGCAGAGCGGGGGACTCATAAGCCCTAGGTCACTGGTTCAAATCCAGTCAGCGTCACCAGATAGAAAAAGGCCGTCCGGTTAGGCAACTGGGCGGCCTTTTTTTTGAGGATATCGGGAAGAGGATGAGGATTGGGGCAATCGCTGGTTGTTGGGTTTGGGCGCGCCGGCTGGCATGGCTGGTGG
>CAYQYJ010000007.1:0-35627 GCA_964421605.1 uncultured Ardenticatenaceae bacterium
GCAACAGCGGGCGCGGCAACGGACAGCGAGGGCAGTGAGAAATCACTGTAAGAAGAAAGATACATGGACAATTTTGTTATTCCCGATCCCACTATAGCCATTGCCATTGTAGGCATGGCCGGGCGTTTCCCGCAGGCGGCGAACGTTGCCGAATTCTGGCGCAATTTATACGACGGCCAGGAGTGCGTCACTTTCTTTAGCGATGACGAGCTAGAGCACGCTCTCATTGACCCCGAGGAACGTCAGGCTGCCCACTACATCCGGGCCAAAGCCGTCCTCCAGGATATTGACCGCTTTGACGCCGCGTTTTTTGATTTTTCGCCCCGCGAAGCGGCCCTTACCGACCCGCAGCACCGCCTCTTCCTGGAGTGCGCCTGGGAGGCGTTGGAAAATGCCGGCTATACGCCCGACGAATTTCCCGGCGCCATTGGCGTTTTTGCCGGCGCCGGGGCCAATGCTTATCTGCTGTACAATCTGGCTGCCAACGGTTATCTACAAGGTTCTATCAAGACCTTCCAGGCTTTCATTCACAACAAGAATGACCATCTGGCGACCCGCGTCGCCTACAAGCTCAATCTACACGGCCCGGCAGTAAATGTGCAGACGGCTTGTTCCACGTCGCTGGTGGCTGTGCATCTGGCCTGCCAGAGTCTACTTACTTACCAGTCGGATATGTGTCTGGCCGGCGGCGTGACCATCAGCTATCCGCAAAACGCGGGCTACCTCTATCACGAGCAGGGCATTGGTTCGCCAGATGGTCACTGCCGCCCATTTGATGCCGCCGCTCAAGGGACCGTTGCCGGCAGCGGCGCCGGCATTGTCGTCCTCAAACGCTACGAAGACGCCCTGAATGCCGGCGACCATATCTATGCTGTCATTCTTGGCTCCGCCATCAACAACGATGGCCATATCAAAGTTGGCTACACCGCCCCCAGCGTAGACTACCAGGCCCAGGTTATCGAAGCCGCCATCGCCCTATCCGGCGTCACCGCGGACACCATCAGCTATGTCGAGGCCCACGGAACCGCCACTCCCATGGGCGACCCCATCGAAGTGGCTGCTCTTACCCGCGCCTTTGAAGCTGCCGGCAGCGGCGACCAAAAACAGTTTTGCGCCCTGGGCGGCGTTAAAGGCAACGTCGGTCACCTGGACACCGCTGCGGGCGCAGCAGGCCTGATCAAAACGGCACTTAGCCTGGAACGGCAGACCCTGCTCCCCAGCCTCCATTTCCAACAGCCCAACCCGCTGATCCGCTTTGCCGAAACCCCCTTTCACGTCAACACGGAACGGCGCGCCTGGAGTGCGCCAACAGGTGCGCCGCGCCGCGCTGGCGTCAGCGCCTTTGGCCTGGGGGGAACCAATGCCCATGTGGTGTTGCAGGAAGCGCCCCCACGCCAGCCCTCCGACCTGGGCCGCTCCTGGAAACTGCTGCTCCTCTCGGCGCAATCCGAGGCCGCCCTGGAACGGGTCACCGCCAACCTGACAGCGTATTTGCAACAGCATCCCCAAACAAATCTGGCGGACGTGGCCTACACCCTGCAGCGTGGGCGCAAGGCCTTCACCCACCGGCGCATGGTGGCTGTGCGGGACACCGCCGACGCCATTGACATGCTGCAAACGTTGGCCCCCGATCGCGTGTTTTCCCACGTGCAGGAACCAGAACAACGTCGCGTCACCTTTATGTTTCCCGGCCAGGGAGCGCAGCACATCCACATGGGGCGCGAACTGTATGAGAGCGAGACTGTTTTCCGCCAGACTGTAGATGAGTGCCTGACTCTGCTCCGTCCCCAGTTGGATGTAGATTTAGGCGCGCTTCTCTATCCGCGGGCGGAAGCCGAAGCGACGGCCAGTGAGATGCTGCTGCAGACTCAATACGCCCAGCCTGCCCTCTTCGTTATCGAATACGCGCTGGCCCGCCTCTGGCAATCCTGGGGGCTGCAGCCACAGGCAATGGTCGGACACAGCATTGGCGAATACGTAGCCGCCTGCCTGGCCGGCGTCATGTCCCTGCCGGACGCGCTGAAGCTGGTCGCTTTGCGTGGTCGTCTGATTCAATCGCTGTCACCGGGCAGCATGTTGTCTGTGCCCCTCGCCGAAGCCGCCGTGCAGCCTTATCTACAAAACGGCCTGGATCTGGCCGCTGTCAATGGGCCGGCCTTATGCGTCCTTTCCGGCCCAGAGGCGCAGATAGCCGCCCTGGAAGCGGAATTGAGCGCCCAGAAAATTATCTGCCGCCGCCTGCATACGTCTCATGCTTTTCACTCGCGGGCAATGGAGTCCATTCTGGATGCCTTTCGCGCCGCCGCCAGCCAGATGACGCTGCGCCCGCCGCAAATTCCTTATCTGTCAAACGTCACCGGCGGCTGGATTACGCCAGCCGAAGCTACAAACCCAGATTACTACGCCCGCCACATTCGCCAGACGGTGCGTTTCGCCGACAACCTGAACGAACTGCTGCGCGATCCAGATGCTATTTTGTTGGAAGTTGGGCCAGGGCGTACGTTGCGCACAATTGCCCGCTGGCATCCGGAGAAGCAGCCGAACCAGTTCATGTATGCCACGCTGCCCCACCCCCAGGAACCACAGCCGCCGCTGCAATTTCTGCTGAACACGATCGGGCAGTTATGGCTGACCGGAGTGTCGTTGGATTGGGCCGCTTTTTACGCTCAGGAATGCCGGCATCGCCTTCCCCTGCCCACCTATCCCTTTGAGCGCCAGCGCTGCTGGATTGACCTGCCCCATGCCCACGGTGGCAGTTCCGAGAACCTGTACCAGCATTTGCTGCGTAAGAAAGCGGACGTGGCCGGCTGGTTTTATCTGCCTGTATGGCAAGAAGCGCCGCCGTCGCCGCGCCCTGACCAACATTCCGCAGAAAAGGTTAACTGGCTTTTCTTCCTCCAGCGTGATGCCTTCGCCACAGCCTGGGAAAAGCGTTTGCTGCGGCATTTGCCCGCGCACGTGCAGCCCATTTTCGTTCGCCCCGGCCCTGCTTTTCGCGTCTTTTCCGACACTGAATATGAAATCCGCCCCCAGCACGCCCAGGACTACGACGCCTTGCTGGCGGCGTTGGCCACGCAGACCGCCATGCCCCACACCATCTGGCATGGTTGGAGCGTCAGCGAAGGGGCTTTGTCCGACCAGGAAACACTGCAGCACGGCCTCCACAGCCTGGTCTACCTGGCTCAGGCCATTGGCCGCCAGCAGCCGGACAACCCCATCCAACTGCTGATTCTCTCCAACCACATGCAAGAAGTTGTCGGCGGCGACCTGCGCTACCCAGAAAAAGCAACGCTCTTAGGCCCGTGTCTGGTCATCCCCCGTGAGTACAAACAGGTGCGCTGCCGCTCCATTGATATTGACTGGCCTCTGGCCGCGCCCTGGCAGGAGGAGCGATTGCTGGTTCCCTTGCTGCGCGAACCTGACCAGCTTGATGCCGGCATTTTCACCGCCTATCGCCACGGCCGGCGCTGGGTGAAGCAGTACCAACCACACCCGCTGACCGCCAGTCGCGCCAGCCTGAAGGTAGATGGCGTCTACCTGATCACCGGCGGTCTCGGCGGCCTGGGACTCACCTTTGCCCACCAGTTCGCTCGCCAGAAGCCTGTGCGGCTGGTATTGACCGGCCGCTCCGCCTTTCTCCCCCGCGCCCAGTGGGCCGCCTGGCTGGCGGAGCACGACAGCGCCGATCCTACCAGTCGCCAGATTCGCCAGTTGCAAGAAATTGAGGCGCAGGGCAGTCAGGTGTGGATTGCCCAGGCAGACGTCACGAACGAAGCCGAAATGCGCCAGTTGCTGCAGGAAGTACAGGCAGCCTGGGGAGCCCCCGTGCAGGGTGTCATCCATGCCGCCGGCGTGCCGGCAGGCGGTCTGGTCCAGCTCAAAACGACGGACGTAATAGAGAATGTGCTGGCGGCCAAAATGCAGGGCACGCGCACCCTTTACAATGCGCTGCAAGGGCAGCCGCTGGACTTCTTTATCCTCTGTTCCTCCCTCACTTCCGTCATTGGTCGCCTCGGTCAGGTGGATTACACCGCCGCCAATGCCTTCATGGATGCTTTCGCTCACCGCCAACATGCCCAAACAGGCCAGTTTATAACCGCCGTTAACTGGGGCGCGTGGGATGAAGTAGGCATGGCTGTGCCCCCTGGACAGCGACCGCTGCCGGGCGGGCCGTTGCCAAATGGGGCCACAACGCCGCCCGTGCGCCTGATCAACCATCCCCTGCTAGAACGATGTCTGCAAGAGACAGATACGCAGCAGTTATTTGCCACTGACTACAGCGTGGATAAGCATTGGGTGTTGGATGGACATCGTATCCTCGGTCACCCCGTTATTCCCGGCGTAGCCTACTTTGAAATGGTGCGCGCTGCCCTGGACGTACGACCGCAGGATTATTTCGTGGAGTTCCATGAAGCGTTTTTCCTGGCGCCGCTGCGTGTGCGCGACCGCGAGGTGCGCGAGGTGCGCCTGCTCCTGGAAAAACGGGAGGGGGATTACGCCTTCTCCATCCGCAGCGATGAAGCGGGCAAGGAGCGTGTTTTTACGGCAGGCCGGGTGAGTCTGCGCCCCGCCGAACCCTTGCGGAAATATGACATCGTCGCCATTCGCCAGAAATGCAACGTGCAGGAGCTGATTTTGCCGGCAGAAGAGCGCGAAGAAGACCTCGGTCCGCGCTGGCACAGCGTGCAGCGGGTGCATCTGGGCGTGAACGAAGTGTTGATTGAGTTGCACATGCCGGATGCCTTCCGCCGTGACTTTGAAGAAATGGTTTTCCATCCGGCGCTGTTGGATCGCGCTGCCGGCATTGCCAAGAACTTCCTGGCCCACGATGACCACTATTTGCCGCTGACCTACAACAGCCTGAAGATCAAAGCTCCTCTCAAGCCCAAAATCTACAGCTACGCCCGTTTCCGCGTCGAAGACAGTCCAGACAAGGAAACCATCACCTTTGACATTGTGCTCATGGATGAGGAAGGGTACGGCCTGGTGGAGATTGAACGCTTCACCCAGAAGCGCGTTAACGACCCCGGCGCCGAAATTCGCGCCCTGGCGGACACTATTATGGCCGGCGCTCCCCTGGCGGACATCGCTGCTGATGGCGATAACGCCCGTCAGGAAATCAGCCCCGCTGAAGGCGCAGATGCCCTGGGACGTATTCTCAGCCACGCCACTGCCCCTCAGGTGATCGTCTCCGTGCGCGATCTGGCCGCTTCCATCAAATACACCGACGAGGTGGTACAGGATCGGCTGCAAGAAGCACGGCAGATAGGCGGCAGCAGCATTCCCGCGCAAAAACACCCCCGCCCCAATCTCAGTACGCCCTTCGTGGCTCCCCACTCTGAACTGGAACAAAACATTGCCGTTGTCTGGCAGGAGATGCTGGGTATCGAAGAAGTTGGCGTTAACGACAATTTCTTTGAGTTAGGCGGTGACTCGCTCATTGGCATGGAACTCGTTTCCCGCCTGAGCAAACAATTGAACACCCATATCCCGGCTGTCAACTTGTTTGAAGGACCCACCATTGGCGCCCTCAGCCGCCTGATCAGCCCGGATGCGGCTGCCGGCACAACATTGGACGACAGCGAAAGCCGTGGCGCCAGACGGCGCGAACGGCAGGCGGAGCGCCGCACGCGCCGTGAAAGGAGTAGATAACGTGGACGAGCAATTTATAGGCCCGAATGACGTTGCCATCATCGGCATGGCCGGACGATACCCACAAGCCCCCGATCTGGCCGCGTTCTGGCATAAGCTGGTTAATGCGGAGGAGTTCACCACCTTCTATACGGAAGAACAGCTACGCGAAATGGGTGTGGGTGAAGAGCTGATCCGCAACCCCAAGTACGTCAAAGCTGGCGGTTACATCGAGACCGTCGAAACATTCGACGCTGCCTTCTTTGGCTACAATCCCCGCGAAGCCAGTTTCATGGACCCGCAGCATCGTCACTTCCTGGAAACTGCCTGGGAAGCGTTAGAAGATGCCGGCTATGATCCCGCCCGCATTGATTTCCCCGTAGGCGTTTTCGGCGGCGCCGCCATGGACACCTACGTCCTGCTGAACATTGCCTCCAACCCGCAGTTAATGACGCCTGTCAACCAGTTGCAAATCCAGATCGGCAACGACAACTCCTATCTGACCACGCGCGTTTCCTACAAACTAAACTTGAAAGGCCCCAGCCACACCGTGCAAAGCGCCTGCTCCACCTCGCTGGTCGCCGCCCACGTTGCCTGCCAGAGTTTGTTGAACGGAGAATGTGACATGGCCCTGGCGGGCGGGGCTGCCGTCCACGCTACAGACCGCTCTGGCTACTGGCACTTTGAAGGGGGCATGTCCTCCCCCGATGGCCACTGCCGCACTTTTGACGCCCAGGGCGGCGGCCCCATTTTCAACACAGGCGTGGGCGTGATTGTCCTCAAGCGGCTGGAGGATGCCCTGGAAGACCACGACCACATCTACGCTATCATCAAAGGCTCTGCCATCAACAACGATGGCACGTTAAAGGTTAGCTATGCCGCCCCCAGCGTGGCCGGCCAATCAGAGGTCATTGTGGAAGCCCTGGCCAATGCTGGCGTTGACCCTGAAACCATCAGCTACGTTGAGGCTCACGGCACGGCCACCCCTCTTGGTGATCCCATTGAAATGACCGCCCTGACCAGAGCCTATCGCCAGAAAACGGATAAGGTGCAGTTTTGCGGCATTGGCTCCGTCAAAAGCAACCTGGGGCATCTCGATGCCGCCGCTGGCGTCACCAGCCTGTTTAAGGCTGTCCTCTCCCTTCATCACAAACAGATTCCCGCCAGCCTGCACTTCCACACGCCTAATCCACAGATTGAATTTGACCACAGCCCCTTTCGCGTGATCACGGAACTGACTGATTGGCCTGCCGGCCCCACGCCGCGCCGCGCTGGCGTCAGTTCCTTTGGTATTGGCGGTACGAACGCCCACGTCATTTTGCAGGAAGCGCCGGAGCCTCATCAGAGCAGCGATTCCCGCCCCACGCAGTTGCTGCTCTTCTCCGCCAAAACTGCCAGCGCCCTGGACAAACTGAGCCACAACCTGGCCGCCCACCTGCGCCAGCACCCGGTGCTGAATCTCGCCGACGTCGCCTATACGCTGCAAGTCGGGCGACAACCGTTTAACCACCGTCGCCTGGTGCTGGCGGACAACGCCTCAGCCGCCATTGCTGCGCTGGAGAGCGGCGATCCACAAAAAGTACGCAGCGCCGTCCATCAAGGCGTGACCCGTTCGGTGGCCTTTATGTTTTCCGGTCAGGGCGCGCAATACCCACACATGGCTCAGGAGTTGTATGACACGGAACCCATCTTTCGCGCCATCGTGGATGAGTGTTGTGACCTGCTGCAGCCGCATATGCCGCCGCGTTTGGGGCCGGATTTGCGCACAGTGCTGCTGTCATCTCCTTCTGATACGGAGACAGCCGCCCAATTACAGCAAACCTGGCTCACGCAACCCGCTCTTTTCGTGACTGAATACGCCCTGGCGCAGTTGTGGCGGGCCTGGGGCGTAGAGCCTGACGCCTTGATCGGCCACAGCATTGGCGAATACGTAGCCGCCTGTCTGGCCGGAGTCTTTTCCCTGCCCGATGCGCTGGCGCTGGTGGCCAAGCGCGGGCAGCTTATGCAATCGCTGCCCTCCGGGGCAATGCTCACCCTGCCGCTGTCGGAAACAGCCGCCCAACCGTGGCTAAACGGCCAGCTTTCGGTGGCCGCCGTTAATGAGAGTAGTCGCTGCGTTGTCTCCGGGCCAGAAGAGGCTATTAGCGACCTGGAACGGCGGCTGGCCACCCAGGGTATCGAAGGCCGCCGCCTACACACTTCCCATGCCTTCCACTCGGCTATGATGGATCCCATTTTGGCTGAGTTTCGCGCCGCCGTATCCCGGACAAGCCGCCACGCGCCGGAAATCCCCTTCATTTCTAACGTCAGCGGCAGTTGGATCACTGCGGAACAGGCCACCAATCCCGACTACTGGGCCACCCATCTACGCCAGGCAGTGCGCTTTGCCGACGGTGTGGCTGAACTGCTGCGCGATCCCCACCGCATTTGCCTGGAAGTAGGGCCAGGGCGGACGTTGGCCACCCTGGTTAATCGGCACGAGGCCAAGAGAGACAGCCACGTTGTCCTGGCCTCCCTGCGCCACCCGCAAGACAGCGGCTCCAACCTGGCCTTCTTGCTCTTTACCCTGGGGCAGTTGTGGCTGGCGGGCGTGAACGTGGATTGGGATGGTTTTTACAGTGACGAAGTGCGCAACCGGGTTTCGCTGCCCACTTATCCATTTGAGCGGCAGCGGTACTGGATTGAGCCAGGGAAACACACGGCTGTCGAAGAGATAGCAGACAAAAGCCAGAAGCAGCCTCTCGGCGACTGGTTCTATATCCCTTCCTGGAAACGCTCCATGCCGCGCACCCACGCTGGCGCGCCCGCCAAAATGCCGGCAACCACCTGGCTTCTCTTCAAAGACGACGTCGGCCTGGGCGACCGCCTGGCGCAGCGCCTGCGCCAGCACGGGCACACAGTTATCACGGTAACTGCCGGCAACAGCTTCGCTGCTCACGATGCCCACGCCTACACCATCAACCCAGAAGCGCCTGCCGGTTATGACCAACTGCTGCAAGCCCTTATGGGTCAATCCGCCACATATGGCGGTATTCTACACCTGTGGAGCGTCACTGCCCCCCCTGCGGGTGACGATGAAATCGGGCGCGCCGCGGCCTTGCAGCAGCGCGGTTTTTACAGCCTGATTTATCTGGCGCAGGCGCTAGGGCGGTTAGAAAACGAGACTCCCCTGACCATCCGCGTCCTTTCCAACAACATGCAGGCCGTGGCCAATGAAACGATCCTGGAACCTGCCAAAGCGACTTTGCTCGGGCCCTGCCAGGTTATCACCCAGGAATATGCCCCCCTCACCTGTCAGAGCATTGATGTGACGTTGCCTGCCGTTGGAAGCTGGCAAGAATCACGCCTGCTGGATCAGTTGCTGGCTGAATTCCACGCTACGCCTGACCAAACAGACAACGGTCAGCCCGACATTATCGCCTTGCGCGGCGCGGACCGTTGGGTGCGCGTGTACGAACCCTCCCCGCTGCCCGACTCCCCCGCCCCGGATCAGCTTCCCCTGCGCGACGGGGGCGTTTATATGATTACGGGCGGCCTGGGCGGCCTCGGCCTGGAACTGACGCACTTCATCGCCCGCACCGTAGCCGCCAACCTGGTGCTGCTCAGCCGCACGCCCCTACCCGAGCGCGAAACGTGGGCCGGCTGGTTAGCCAGCAGCGACCCGGCTCTGGCGGGGATGCGGCGCAAAATCAGCCAGATTCAGGCATTGGAAGCGCAAGGCGCAAACGTATTGGCGCTGGTCGCCGACGTGAGCGACCGGGCGCAAATGCAGCAAGTCATGCAGACAATTCGCGCCCGCTTTGGCCGGCTGGATGGCGTTTTACACGCAGCTGGCGTGCCGGGGGCGGGTATTGTGCAGTTGAAGACGGCCACTGCTGCCGCCTCAGTGTTCGCGCCCAAACTGTATGGGACGCTGATCTTGCAAGAGCTGCTGGCAGACCAATCGCTCGATTTCTTCCTGCTCTTTTCTTCCATCACCGCCATTACCGGCGGCTTTGGGCAGGTAGACTACTGCGCGGCCAACGCCTTCCTGGATGCGTTCGCCCAGGCGAACAGCACCCTGCGCGGACAGCGTACCCTGTCTATCAATTGGGACGCCTGGCAGCAGGTGGGCATGGCCGCCAGCCCGGAACTACAGCAGTTGTTAGGCGGTGGGCTGGGTGAAGTGCCGACTAATCACCCGCTGCTGGCCCGCTATCGCCCGGCGAGCGAAGACGGAGCCACATTCACCACCCGCTTCACACCAGCACAGCATTGGGTGCTGGGCGAACACCGCGTTGCCGGCATTCCCACTATCCCCGGCGCCACCTATCCTGAAGTGGCCTATGCGGCCTTTCGCCACCACACCGGCCACACCGCGGCAGAAATTGACGACCTGACCTTCCTCATGCCGTTCATGGTCGGCGAAAGCGCCGGCAAAGAATTAGTTGTTACCCTGGAACCTGTGTCGGGAGATGGGCAGGGGTATACGCTGCGGGCGGCCAGCCAGATGAATGGCGGCGGGGGGGCCCGCTGGCAAGATCATGTGACTGGACGGGTACGCCCCTTGACCGTCGGCGCTGCGCCGCGCCTGGACGTACCGGCCATCATAGCTCGCTGCCAGCCCGTCGATCTGGCGACCATCTCCGATCGTGCCGCCGCCATGGCTGATTTTGTGGACATAGGGCCACGTTGGGAATGTATTCAGGCTGTTTATGCCGGCACTCGAGAAGGCCTGGCCCATCTACGCCTGGCGGAACCTTTCCTGGCTGACCTGGAACAGTACGCCCTGCATCCGGCCCTGTTGGATATTGCCACCAGCTTTGCCATTCAATCGGTGGGCGAAGGCAATTATCTGCCGCTTTCTTATCAAAACGTGCGCGTCTACGCCCCGTTTACGCCTGACTTATACTGCTTTGTTCGGCTACCGCAAAACGTAGGGGACAGTAAAGAGGTAGTGACCATTGATGTGCTGATTGCCAATGCCGGGGGCGCCATGTTGGTGGAAATCAACGGCTTCGCCGTCAAGCGCGTGGCCGCCGAGGCGCTAAACCGCCTGGTTGAGAGTTCCGTCGCTGAAGTTGCGCCCGTCGCCGCCATGACGACCGTCGTTGGCGACCAGCAAACGTCGTCCCCTGTGGCCCTACGTGACTTGAGCCAGGCAATTTTGCCGGCAGAAGGCGTTGAAGCCTTCCAGCGCTTGTTAGCTTTTGCCTGGCTGCCCCAGGTCATTGTCAGTACCCGCAACCTGGCGGCGACCATAGCCGAAGTGAACGCCTTTGACCCGCAAAGTTTCATGGCCCGCATGGAGGCCACGCCGCGTCCCGGACGTACACACAAATACCCGCGCCCTGACCTGAGCGTGCCTTACGTGGCCCCGCGCAGCGCCGCGGAAGAACAAATAGCCACCCTGTGGCAGGATGTGCTGGGATTAGACCAGGTAGGCGTTCACGACAATTTCTTCGAGTTAGGTGGCGATTCGTTGCTGGGGACGCAAATTATGGCCCGGGCGAAAGATGCCGGCATTGAACTCACCCCCAACCAGTTTTTCCAACACCAAACCGTGGCCGAAATTGCCGCTTTGCTGCAAGACCAGATAAGCGCCCAACCCGCCGCCCAAATGGCAGCCACTGCCCCCTTGCCGCGCAGCATTATGGCCGAAGAACAACTTCTGGACAACCTGGATCAGCTCTCCGAAGCGGAAATGGACGCCTTGCTGGCTGACATGATGGCGGGCAAGTAAGCGCAGCCGCGCGCACGCTGGAGGAACAACTTGATGACCCAGATACCTGCCGATACCCTGAGCGCCGCCGGCAAGCGCGCCCTGCTGGCGCAAATGCTGCAAGAGAAAGCCAGTAAAAAAAGTTATCCGCTTTCCTTTGCCCAACGCCGCTTCTGGTTCTTTGACCAGTTCGATCCTGGCGATCCGTCGCTAAACATTCTCTACGCCATTCGCTTCTCCGGTCCCATTAACCTGGCCGCCCTGGAGAAAAGCGCCAACGAGATTTTGCGCCGCCACGCGATCTTACGCGCGCGCATTGTTGTCCAAGATGACCAGCCCGTACAAATCATTGCCCCGCTGCAGCCGCTGTCCATCGAAGTTGTGGATAGGCAAAGCGTCCCCTCGGCAGAGTGGGACGCCGAAGTGCAGCGCCTCACTCTGGCCGAGGCGCACACCCGCTTCGACCTGGCTGCCGGGCCGCTGCTGCGCATACGCCTGATCCGCTTTAGTCCCACCGAACACGTCGGCTTCATCAACATGCACCACACCATCACCGATGGCGTTTCCATGGAGTTGTTCACCCGTGAACTGGGCATCCTCTACGCAGCCTTCACTGCCAACCAGGCGTCGCCGCTGCCCGATCTGCCCTTGCAATACGTAGACTTTGCCCATCGCCAGCGACAGCAGTGGCAAAACGGGCAGATGGCGGACCAACTCACCTACTGGAAAAAACAATTAGAGGGGGACCTGCCTATCCTGGACCTGCCCACTGACCGCCCACGTCCCCCCTTTCGCACGTCTAATGGGGCCACCAAATACTTTTACCTGTCGCCGCAGTTGACAGAAGCCGTGAAAAGAGTCAGCCGCCAGGAAGGATGCACCCCCTTTGTAACCTTGCTGGCTGCTTTCAAAACGCTGCTGCACCGCTACACGGGGCAGCCCGACATCCTCGTCGGCACGCCCGTGGCGGGTCGCACCCTGCCTGCTGATCAAAACCTGATTGGTCTGTTCACGAACACGTTGGCGCTGCGCACACAAATTGATAAGACGTTCACCTTCCGCCAACTGCTGCAGCACGTGCGCGAAACGACCCTGGCGGCCCTGGCCAACCAGGAATTTCCCTTTGAGCAGTTAGTTGATGAACTGCAAGTAAACCGCGACCCCAGCCGCCCGCCCGTGTTTCAGGTGATGTTCATCTCCCGCACCGCCCGCCCTAAGGCGCAAAAGATTGCCGGCCTCACCCTGCACGCCCTGGAGACGGACACCGGGGCAGCGCTGGTTGATCTCAGCCTGGTCACCTGGGAGACGGAAGCCGGGCAGTTGGTCGCTTTCGAATACAACACCGATCTCTTCGACGAAAGCACCATTGACCGTCTTTTTGTCCACTACCAAAACCTGCTGCAAGGCGCCATTACCGATCCGCAGCGCTCTCTGCTGCGCCTGCCCATGCTCACCCCTGCCGAACAACATCAACTGTTGTGGGAGTGGAATGACACAGACGCCGAATATGACCGCGACGTATGCGTGCACCAATTGTTTGAGCAGGCTGCCGCCCGCGCGCCGCAGCGCACCGCCGTTGTCTGGGGCGAACAGCGCTGGACGTATGCGGAGTTGAACGAACGCGCCAACCAACTGGCCCACTACCTGCGCCGCCTGGGCGTAGGGCCAGAAGCGCCCGTGGGCATCCACGTAGAACGCTCCCTGGAAATGATCCTGGCTGTCCTGGCCGTGCTTAAGGCTGGCGGCGCTTACGTTCCCCTGGACCCCATCCACCCGCCTGACCGGCTGGCTTTCATCTGCCAGGATGCCGGCATTGCCGTCCTACTCACCCAGGCCCACCTGGTCGGCAAGCTGTCCCTGCCCCCGGCGGCAGAGGGGGGCCCTCTGCCTACGCTGCGCCTGGATGCTGATTGGCCGCAAATTGCCCAGGAAAGCTGCCAAAATCCGCCAAACTGCTCTCGTCCAGAGCACCTGGTCTACGTGGTATACACCTCCGGCTCCACCGGGCAGCCCAAGGGCGTCATGCTGGAGCATGGCAACCTGCGGCACGCTTATCACGGCTGGCAGCAGCTTTACCAACTGGGTCAGCAGCCGCTGCGCCATCTGCAAATGGCCAGCTTCTCTTTTGACGTATTCTCCGGCGACCTGACGCGCGCCCTTTGCTCCGGCGATACGCTAGTGTTGTGCCCACGCGAAACGCTGCTGCAGCCGGACAAACTGGCGCAGTTGATTGTGACCGAAAACATCACCGCAGCGGAATTCGTGCCGGCAGTTCTCCGTCTCCTCCTCGATCATCTGGAAAAACACGGCGGCGATCTCCGCCGCTTCCATTTCCTCTCTGTGGGTTCCGACGCCTGGCATGTACGCGACCACCGTCGCACGCAGCAATTGTGTGGCCCCCACACCATCTTCGCCAATACCTACGGCGTCACAGAAGCCACCATTGATAGTTCCTACTTCTACCATCCCACCCACGCCTTCAGCGACGACCAGATCACACCCATAGGCCGTCCCTACCCTAATGTGCGCCTCTATATCCTGGACGACTACTTACAACCCGTGCCGGCAGGCGTTGCCGGCGAACTGCACATCGGCGGCGCCGGCGTAGGACGTGGCTACACCAACCGTCCCGATCTCACCGATGCCCGCTTTATTCCCAACCCCTTCCGCCCTGGTGAGCGGTTGTACAAGACGGGCGATCTGGCCCGCTTCCTGCCAGCGAACAATCATTCGTCGCTTGACGGTCACGTGGCATTTCTGGGTCGGGCTGATTTCCAGGTAAAGATTCGCGGTTTCCGCGTCGAATTGGGTGAGATTGAAGCTGCCTTGCAGCAGCACGAGAAGGTGCAGACGGCAGCCGTCGTTGATTTCCAGAGCGAAACAGGAGACAAGCGGCTGGTGGCTTATATCGTGCCGGCATCTGGCACGCCAGCATCTGGCGCGTTGGCCGCCAGCGCTGCCCCCGCCACCGATGAACTGTTCGCCTTTCTGCAAGAACGTCTGCCAGACTACATGCTTCCCGGCCATTACGTCATCCTGGACCGGTTGCCCCTCAGCCCCAATGGCAAAGTCAACCGTCGCCAACTGCCCATCCCAGACCTTTCCAGCCGTCCCCAGGTGGCCCAACCCTATGTTGCTCCGCGCACCCTGGCTGAAGAAGTGCTGGCGGAGCTGTTTGGCAAAGTGCTTGGGTTAGAGCGCGTTGGCATCCACGACAATTTCTTTGAATTAGGCGGCCATTCGCTGCTGGCCACACAGTTGGCAATTCGCGCCCGCGATGCTTTCCAGATTGAACTGCCGCTGCGCGCCTTCTTCGAGACGCCCTCTATTGCCGGATTGGCCGTAGCCGTAGAAGAGGCCTTGATTGAAAAGCTGGAAACGCTCTCTGAAGAAGAAGCTGCCTTGCTTCTATCTGCCTAAGCCAGGAATCCCTTTATGACTGCTTTTGCCCTCACTTCCCCCGCCGCCGCGCTGGCGCGGCAGCCCCTGCTGCCGCCGCAGCAGCGCGCCTGGTTCCTGTATCAACTGTATCCCGGCAACCCTACCCAACACGCCGTGGGCGCTGTGGAGCTGGATGGCCCACTGCACACCGCGCGGCTGCAAGACAGCCTGAACGTTCTGGTTCGCCGCCATTTCCCGCTGCGCGCCGCCTGCATCACCGTAGACGACCAACCGGTATGGCAAGAAATGGCGGTAGACAACGTCTTGCTGCCACTAACAGACCTGACGCACCTGGACGCCGCCGCCCAGGCAGCCGCGGTAGAGGATAGGCTGCGCCAGGCAGCGCGGCAGCCTTTCGGTCTGGCCCACGCCCCCCTGTGGCGCGCGGGAGTATTGCGCCTGGAGGCGGCAAAGCACATCCTCTGGCTGGCGGCGCACCGCCTGGTTGCAGATGAGGCGGCGCTGCCGGCATTATGGCAAGAATGGGCCGCACTCTACGCCGGAATGCCAGAGACGGAACCCCCTGGCGGCATGGCTTTGCCATCTTCTCCTGGCGAGACGGCCCTGGCGTACTGGCAGCAGCAGTTACAGGGTCATCAGCCGTTGTTGGAACTACCGCTAGATCATGCTCGCCCGGCTGTGCCGGCATTTGAGACAACCACCCACGCCTGGCAGTTACCTGCCGCAGCGAGGGAGTCCCTTCGCCGCTTCAGCGCCGCCGAGAACATTCCCCTATCCACCCTGCTGCTTTCCGCCTGGCTGGCTTTGCTTGTCCGCTACACCAACCAACACGATCTTATCGTAGGCCTATCCACCACCTGTCCAGCGGCGGGAGGGGATCATTCCCTGCCGCGACAGGATTACCAGCCCGTGCGCGTGCAGTTGCCGGCAGATGCTGGCAGCGCGTCTGCCGCATCCTTCCGCTGGCTGGCGCAGCGCACCGCCGCCACGCTGGCCGCCAACGCTGCTCACCCCTTACCTCTGGCCTCCCTGCTGCACCAACTGCAAGTTGAAGGCAGTTTAAGCTACGCCCCTCTCTTTCAGGTGACGTATGAATGGGCTGCCTCTGCTATCCCCTGGGTCAGCGATAACCTCACCTGGCGTTTGCGGCCAGTTGATGCAGGTCTCAGCCCGTTTGATCTCAGCCTGCGCGTCCATGAGACAGACGATGCCCTGACGCTACACGTCACCTACGCCAACCACCTGTTCACGGCGCAGACAATGGGGCGTCTGCCAGCCCATTTCAACCGCCTCCTGACCGCCATGCTGGCCGCGCCGGGCCAACCCCTGGAGAGCCTCCCCTTGCTCACGCTGGCGGAGGAAGAACGCATCCTGGTGGCCTGGAATGATACCGCCGCCGCCTATCCCGCCGATGCGGGTCTTGCCGCCCTTTTCGAGGCTCAAGCAGCCCGCGTGCCGGACAAAATCGCCGTTTCTTTCCCCGAGGGTGATCTGACCTATGCCCAGCTTAATGATCGCGCCACGAAACTGGCCCATTACTTGCAGCAGCGCGGCGCCGGGCGAAACAGTATTGTCGCCATTTATCTGGAACGCTCTCTCGACCTGATCGTGTCTATCCTGGCGATCATCAAGGCAGGCGGGGCGTATATGCCCCTGGATCTTTCCTACCCGGCAGAACGGATTGCCTTTATGCTGGCTGATTCCCAGGCTGCCCTCCTGATCAGCCGCGCACACCTGACGGCGCAGCTCTCGCCACACCAGGCGACCTTGATTGACCTGGATAGCGAGGCGGTAGCTATTAGCGCCGTAGCTATGGACGCCCATACCAGTGACGACTCCAACCACCAGGCTGCCGGCCTCGATCCCGCCTACATCATGTACACCTCTGGCTCCACCGGCCAGCCTAAAGGTATCGTCATTCCCCAGCGAGGCGTCAGCCGCCTGGTCATTCACGCCAATTACATGGAGTTTCGTGAAACGGATCGCATTGCCCACCTCTCCAACACCTCCTTTGACGCTTCTACCTTTGAAATTTGGAGCGCGCTGCTGCACGGCGCGCGCTTAATAGGCATCCCCAAAGAGATGCTGCTCTCCCAGGCAGCGCTGGCGGAGTACATACAGCAGCAGCAAATCACCATCATGCTGCTCACCACTTCTCTTTTCAACCAGTTTGCTTACGACAGGCCGCGCCTGTTCAGCCCGCTGCGGGCCATCCTGTTTGGCGGCGAAGCCGCTGACCCCGTCGCCGTCCAGCGCGTGCTGCAACATGCCCCCCCGTCCCAGGTCATCAATGTCTACGGACCAACAGAAAGCACCACCATTGCCTGTTACTACGAAGTACAACCTACAGACGCGCTCCTGACCAATGTGCCCATCGGTTCGCCCATTGCCAATACCCAGGTGTATGTTCTCAACCACTGCCGGCAGCCCGTCCCTGTGGGCGTGGTAGGCGAACTGTATATTGGCGGCGACGGGCTGGCTTTGAGCTACCTTCACCGCCCCGCCATCACAGCGGCCAACTTCGTCCCCCATCCCTTTTCCGATCAGCCTGGCGCGCGCCTGTACAAAACGGGCGATCTCGTCCGCTGGCTACCCCAGGGCGTGCTGGAATTTGTCGGGCGTAGCGATCATCAGGTCAAGATTCGCGGTTTTCGCATTGAGTTGGACGAAATCGAAGCCGTCCTGCGCCAGCATCCAGCCGTGGCCCAGGCTGCCGTCCTGGCCCATGAAGACAGGCAGCAGGGGATGCCAACTGCATCCAAAGGAAAATATCTGACTGCCTACGTTGTGCCGCAGACCGATGTCACCCCCGCCGCCCTGCGCGATTACCTGCAGACGCGACTGCCTGATTACATGGTTCCTCCCTTTTTCCTCTTTCTGGATGCCTTCCCCATCACGCCCAACGGCAAGTTGGATTGGCAGGCGCTGCCTCGGCCAGATGGGGATGCCGCCAACCGTGACAACTTCGCGCCGCCGCGCACAAGCAGCGAAAAAGCGTTGGCCGGCATCTGGTCAGCCGTGCTTGGATTGGATGTCGTAGGCATTCACGATCCATTCCTGGAAATAGGCGGTCACTCACTGGCCGCTGTGCGCGTCATTGCCCGCGTGCGCGACGCCTTCGGCATAGACCTGTCCCTGCCGGACATTTTTAGCCGCCCCACCATTGCCGGCCTGGCTATGCACCTGGACACCTGTGTGCAGGCCGCGCGCGTCAGCCGCTACGCGCCTATCACCCCCCTTAACCAGACCGCGCAGTTGCCGCTCTCTTTTGCCCAGCAGCGCCTCTGGTTCTGGCAGCAGCTCATGCCCGGCAGCACCGCCTACAACCAGATATTTGCCGTCCGCCTCACCGGCCAACTGCACATCGCCGCCCTGCGCCAGAGTCTGAACCAGGTCATTGCCCGCCATGAGACCCTGCGCACCACTTTCCACAGCGGCAGCGGGCAACCTTACGCCCGCCTGCAGCCCGCTGGCGACTATCCTTTGCCGCTGACCGATCTCTCTCACGAACCGGCAGACGTGCAGGCGCAACAGGTGCAGGCGCGCATCACGGGGGATGCGCGCCAAGTGTTTGACCTGGAACATGGCCCGTTGATCCGCTTCCAACTGCTGCGGCTGGGGGCAGAGGCGCATGTGCTGCTGATCAATGTGCATCACATTGTCATGGATGGCTGGTCGGTAGAGATTTTCACGCAGGACGTGGCTACGCTGTATACGGCTTTTTGCCGGCAAGAAACCCCTCACCTGCCCTCCCTCCCCATCCAATACGCCGATTTTGCCCAATGGCAGCAAGAATGGGTCGCCCAAAGCAGCGATATTCAACGTCAGTTTGCCTACTGGATCGAAAAGCTGGGGCTGAATCCTCCGCCGCTCGAACTGCCCACCGACCGCCCCCGCCCCACCCTGCCGGCATTCCAAGGCGGCATCCACCAGTTTGCCCTCGACGCCGCTCTCAGCCAGCAGCTGCGTCAGGCGGGACAGGCTGCCGGCTGTTCCCCCTTTATGACCCTGCTGGCCACCTGGCAGGCGCTTTTCCATCTGTACACGCAGCAAAACCAGATTCGCATTGGCACGCCCGTAGCCGGGCGTAACCAGCCAGAAGTGCAGTCGCTGATCGGGTTGTTTGTAAACGTCCTGGTGCTGGCGGCTGAGTTTGGCGACAGACCCAATTTTACTGAACTGCTGGCGCAGGTACAGCGCGCCACCCTGCAAGGGTATGAAAACCAGGACGTGCCCTTTGAGAAGCTGGTGGAACGGCTGCAAACAAAGCGGGACAGCAGTGGACAACCACTGTTTCAGGTCATGTTCACCTTCCAGGACTGGTTGGAAGAGGTGCAGGAATTGCCAGGGGTGCGCATGGAAATGATGCCGGCATTCAACCCTAACGTCAAATTCGACCTCTCCATCGGCATGTGGGCGGAAGCCGGCGAACTGCGCGGTCGCATCGAATACAACGCCGACATCTTCAACCCGGAAACTCTGGCGCGCATGACTACGCAGTGGACCCATCTCGTCACCCAGCTGCTGGCCGCCCCTCAGCAACCTATCGCTACCCACTCCCTGTCCACGGCAACCGAAATAGCGCAATACCAACAGTTAGCCGCTCTGCTGGCGCGCCACCCCACCGTGCAAGATGCCGGCATCCTCCCCTGGCGCGACACCCCTACCCCGCCGCGCTTGATCGCCTACCTCACCCCGCGCCACGGCCAGACGCCGCCCGATATTTCCACCCTGCACACCCATGCGCAGCAGCAAGGGTGGCGTGAACTGCTGCCGGCTGCCCTGGTTCTGGTGAACCAGATTTCCCGTCATCCCGACGGGCGTCTGGACCGCGCTGCGCTGCCCGCGCCGCCACCTCCCGCCCCCCAAAGCCAGCCAGACGCGGCCCTTGCCCTGCCCGCCGAAACATTCGCCCACCAGCAGGCCCGATTAGACGACAAACGCGCTCAACTTTCCGACAGTAAGCGGGCGCTGCTGGAAAAGCTGCTGCGCAAAGCCGTTGATTTGCCTGCCGCCGCCGCGCCCACCATCCCGCGCCGCCCGGCGGGCGCCGCCTCGCCGCTTTCTTTTGCCCAACAGCGGCTGTGGTTCTTTCACCAGTTGGAACCAGACAGCCCGTTTTACAACATTCCCGTAGTGGTGCGGCTGCGGCGGCAGTTGGATGTGGCTGCCTTACAACGCAGCATCAACGCCATCATCCGGCGGCACGAGAGCCTGCGCACCACCTTCGCGCTGGCAGACCAACAGCCGGTACAGGTCATCCAACCGGAACTGGAGATACCCCTGGCCGTCTTCCCCGTCTCGGGCCAGACGCCAGCCGAGCGTGAGACCCACGCTCAGACCCAAATCAATGAAGCTGTGCGCCGGCCCTTCCAGTTACAGCACGAACCCCTGATCCGCGCCCATCTCTACCAGTTAGAAGCGGCTGATTCCATCCTGCTGATCAACATCCATCACATTGTGGCCGATGGCTGGTCGCTGGGTATTTTCGTGCGCGAGCTGACCGCCTTCTACAACGCCTACGCCAACAATCGTCCCGCCAGCCTGCCAGACCTGCCCGTGCAGTATGCCGATTATGCCGTCTGGCAGCGGCAGTGGCTGTCCGGAGAGGTGCGGCAAAAACAGCTTGATTACTGGCTGAACCAGTTGCAAGGCGAAATTTCCCCGCTGATCCTGCCCACTGACCGCCCCCGCCCTGCCGTCCAAACTTACAACGGCGCCATCTACAGTTTCATGGCCCTATCATCCACGGGGCAGACGCGCCCACTGCTGGAATCGCTCAAACGGGTGGGGCAGCAGGAGAACGCTTCCCTGTTCATGATGCTGTTGACTGCCTTCACGGGGCTGCTGCATCGCTACACCAACCAGACAGACATCCTTGTCGGCGCACCCATCGCTGGCCGCAGCCGGCAGGAGTTGGAGCCGCTGATTGGCTTTTTTGTCAACACGCTGCCGCTGCGCTTTAACCTTGAAGCCGATCCCAGCTATCGGATGCTACTGCAGCAGGTGCGCCAGGTGACGCTGGACGCTTATGCTCACCAGGATTTACCCTTTGAACAGTTGGTCGAAGCCCTGCGCCCCGTCCGTGACCCCAGCCGTTCCCCCCTTTTCCAGGTCATGTTTGCGTTGGAAGACCAGTTCTCCAGCGCCGCCTTCCAGATGCCGGACATCTCTGTGTCACAGATAGACCTGAACACGCAGACGGCCAAGTTCGACCTGACCCTGTTCGTTTCGGAGATGAGCGACGGGCTGCACGCCGTATTTGAATACAACACCGACCTGTTCAATGCAGACACTATCGCCCGCATGGCTGCTCACTTTCAGAATCTGCTGCAAGGTATTGCCGCTGCTCCCGATCGCCCCCTGGCCTCTTTGCCGCTGATCACCTCCCAGGAAGAGAAGCTTATCGCCGCCTGGAATGACACTGCTGCGGACTATCCGCGGGAAACGGGATTGGCCGCCCTCTTTGAAGCCCAGGCAGCCCGGCGGCCCCATAAAATCGCTGTTTCCTTCCCCGGCAGCCAGCTTACTTATCAGGAACTCAACCAGCAGGCCAACCAACTGGCCCATTATCTGCGGCAGTTGGGCATCCGTCACCACACTCCTGTGGCTATTTTCTTACAGCGCTCGCCAGAAATGATCGTGGCTACATTAGCCATCATCAAGGCCGGCGGCGCTTACGTTCCCCTGGACCCCACCCACCCGGCCGAGAGATTGGCCTTTATGCTCGCCGACACGGGCGCGCCCATCCTGCTCACGAACAGCGTCCTGGCGGCGCAGATCAGCAGCCACCTGCCACCGCAAACCCACCTGGTCAATTTAGACGCAGCCGCGGCCGCCATTGCCGCCGCCAACGACCAAAATCCTGACAATCAGGCCACTGCCGCCGATGTGGCTTACGTGATGTACACATCGGGGTCTACGGGCCAGCCCAAAGGCATCATCATCCCGCAACGGGCTATCAACCGGCTGGTTTTCCATACTAACTATGTTCAGCTCGGCCCCGATGATCGCCTGGCGCACGTTTCCAATACCTCTTTCGACGCGGCCACTTTTGAGATTTGGGGCGCTTTACTGCATGGCGGCCAGTTGGTGGGGGTTCCCCAGGAGCTGTTGCTGTCGCTGCCCGACTTTATCGCTTACCTGCAGGAGCAAGGCGTGACGGCCATGTTTCTGACCACCTCTCTGTTTAATCAGATTGCTTATGAGCAGCCCGAGGCGTTTGCCGGGGTCCACAACGTGCTGTTTGGGGGCGAAGCAGCCGATCCCATTGCCGTGCGTCGCGTATTGCAGCACACCCCCCCACCCCGCCTGCTCAATGCTTACGGCCCAACGGAAAGCACTACTTTTGCCGCCTGGCACCTGGTGCAACCCGCAGACGCCGCCGCTGCCGCCATCCCCATTGGCCGCCCTCTGGGCAACACCACACTGCACGTATTAAACGCGCATCAGCAGCCCGTGCCGGCAGGCGTGCTGGGAGAACTGTATATTGGCGGCGACGGCCTGGCGTTGGGCTACTTGAATCGCCCCGAATTGACAGCAGAGCGCTTTGTGCCTGATCCATTTGCCGGCAGCCCTGAGGCCCGCCTGTACCGTACCGGGGACTGGGTGCGCTACGACCTGGCCGGGCGCATCACTTACGTGGGGCGCATGGACCAGCAGGTGAAGATTCGCGGTTTCCGCATAGAGTTAGGCGAGATTGAAGCCGCGCTGCGGTCACACCCGGCCGTGGCCCAGGCAGCCGTACTGGCCCACCAGGACAACCAGCACGGCAAATACCTGGTCGCCTACATCGCGCCTCAGGTGGCAGTCACACCAGCAGACTTGCGCGCTTATTTGCAGGAACACCTGCCGGCATACATGGTTCCCGCTTTTTATCTCTTCCTGGAGGCCTTCCCCATTACGCCTAACGGCAAACTAGACTGGCGCGCCCTGCCGCTGCCGGACTTCAGCGAAACCGATGCAGACACATACGCTGCGCCGCGCAACGAAACAGAAGCCAGGCTGGCCCACATCTGGGGCGAATCGCTGGGCATTGAGCGCGTTGGCATCCACGATAACTTCTTTGAAATCGGCGGCCACTCCCTGATTGCTACCAAAATCGTCTCCCGCATCCGGCAGCAGTTCCAGCTAGAAATGCCGCTGCGCCGCATTTTTGAGGCGCCCACCATTGCCGCTCTGTCCAATCTGCTGGAGCAGGCGTTACACAGTGCGCCAGATGAGTTGGTAGCGCTGGAAACCGATGACGATAGGACGCCGCCGCCGCTTTCCTTTGCGCAGCAGCGACTCTGGTTCCTGGACCAGTTGAACCCGGGCATTCCTTTCTACAACATGCCCCTGGCGGTTTCCTTGCGCGGAACGTTAGATGTGGCCGCGTTGACGGAAAGTCTGAACAGCCTGGTCGCCCGGCATGACACCTTGCGCACTACCTTCAGCAGCGCGGCGGAGACGGCCTATCAGGTCGTCGCCGCGCCAGCGCCGCATGACCTGCCGCTGCTGGATCTGACCACGCTGCCGCCTGAAGAGCGACAGGCTACCGCACAGCAGCGTATTCAGGCAGACGCGCAGCAGCCGTTTGATTTATCGCGCGGCCCGCTGCTGCGCTGCCAGCTTTTCCGGCTGGCAGGTGAGGAGCATATTCTGTACCTGAATATGCACCACATCATCTCCGATGGTTGGTCCATGCAAATCCTGGTGAATGAGCTGGTCCATTACTATCGGGCGTATGCCAGCGGGCAGCCGGCGCACCTGCCGCCGCTACCGCTGCAATACGGCGATTTTGCCCGCTGGCAGCGGCGCTGGCTGCAAGGAGATGTGCTGGCGCAGCAGTTGGCTTACTGGAAAGAGCGGCTGGGCGGGGAACTACCGGCGCTCGCCCTGCCCACCGATCGCCCCCGCCCCCCGATACAGACCTACAACGGGGCTGCCTGGGAGTTCACCCTGCCCCCTGCCCTGACTGCTGCCTTAAATTACCTCAGCCAGCAGCAAGGGGTTACGTTGTTTATGACGCTGCTGGCTGCCTTCAAAACCTGGCTGCATCGCTACACCCACCAGACTGACATTATCATCGGCTCTCCCATTGCGAACCGTAACCGGCGCGAGATAGAGGGTCTGATCGGCTTTTTCGTGAATACGCTTGCTTTACGCACCGATTTGAGTGGAAACCCTTCATTTCTGGCGCTGCTGGAACAGGTGCGGGAAGTAACGCTAGGCGCTTACATGCACCAGGACCTGCCATTTGAGAAGCTGGTGGAGGAACTGCAGCCGGAACGGGATCTGAGTCGCTCGCCGCTCTTCCAGGTAATGTTTGTGCTGCAAAACATGGCGGAATCTGGAATGGCCGCAGCCTCGCTGCCAGAGCTGGCAGTCTCCCTTCTGCCCGTCGAAAGCCAGACAGCCAAGTTTGATTTGACGCTGAACATGGTGGAGATGGATGCCGGCATTCTCGCCACCCTCACCTACAACACCGATCTGTTTGACCAGGCCACCGTCGGGCGCATGGCCCGCCACTTTACCAACCTCCTCGCCGCCATTGTCGCTGCGCCCCACCACACTCTCTCCCAATTCGACCTGCTGGCCCCCGACGAACGGACGCAGCTCCTGCACACCTGGAACAACACTGCCGCTCATTACCCCCTGGACATAACCTTTCCCCAACTCATGGCTGCGCAGGTCGCCCACACGCCGCAAGACATCGCCGCCATTGGCGAGCAGCCCCTGGCCTCCGGCCAGCGCCAGCTTACCTACGCCGAACTGAACCAATACGCCAACCAACTGGCCCATCACCTGCGCCGCCTGGGTGTGTCCGCGGATGTGCCCGTCGCCGTTTGCCTGGATCGCTCCCTGGAAATGCTCATCACCCTGTTGGCTATCTTAAAAGCAGGCGGCGCTTATGTACCGTTGGAATACACCTTCCCGCCGGAGCGCCTGGCCTACATCCTGGACGACACCGCCGCCCCCTTGCTCATCACTCGCCGCGACCTGGCCGATCTGTTTGCCACCTATCCAGGTCGTTGCCTCTATGTGGACGACCTTCCCGACCTCATGGCTGGCGCTGATCCGGAAAACCCGGCTTCTCTCCCCCGCCCCCAGGACATCGCCTACATTATCTACACCTCCGGCTCCACAGGGAAACCCAAGGGAGTCATGATCTCCCACCGGTCGCTGTCAAATTACCTCTTTTGGGTTTCGTCCCAGTTTTCAGCAGAAGTAGACATCATCGTCGCCAGCACCAACTTCACTTTCGACGCTTCCATTAAGCAGCTTTTTGCCCCTCTGCTCACCGGACGCACAATCTGGCTTATCCCCACCAGCGTGGTCAGCCAGCCAGACCGTTTACTCGATTTGCTGGCAACGCGCCATCGCCTTCTCTTCAACAGCGTCCCCGCCCTCTGGCAGGCCATGATGGATGAACTGGACAGCCGCCCCCGCCAGTTGGACATCCGCCAGCTCGTGACTGGTGGCGAGTCCCTACCTGCCCCCCTGGTGCAGGCAACCCTGCGCCGCTTCCCCCAGTTACCCATCTGGAACCTCTATGGCCCTACGGAAATAACCTGTAACGCCAGCGGCGGTCGCGTCACAGATGCCGCCCGCATCACCATTGGTCGCCCCATTGCCAACACCCGGCTTTACATCCTGGATCCCCATGACAACCCCGTGCCGATAGGTGTAACCGGCGAACTGGTTGTGGGCGGCGCCGGCGTAGCTCGGGGGTATCTGAACCGGCCCGACCTCACCGCTGACCGCTTCCGCCCCGATCCGTTTTCAAGTGAGCCAGACGCCCGCTTCTACCGCACCGGCGACCTGGTACGCTACCTCCCCGATGGTCAGGTCGAATTTTTAGGGCGGGTGGATCATCAGGTGAAGATACGCGGCTATCGCATTGAACTGGGCGAGATCGAAGCCGTGTTGCAGCAACACCCGCAGGTGCAGACCGCCATCGTGCTGCTGCGCCAGGAGCACAACGTGGTCGTGACCGAGGAGAAACACCTGGTCGCTTACCTGACGCCGCTGCGGCAGCAAACCATTGACCTGGAAAGCGTGGAAGAGTTCTTGCGCCAGAAGCTGCCCGATTACATGATTCCATCCACCTACGTGCTGCTGGAGAAGCTGCCGCTGACCAGCAGCGGCAAGATTGACCGCCGCGCCCTGCCCGCGCCAGACAAATCGCTGCGGGCGCGCCCGCTTGTTCCACCCCGCACCCTGACGGAAGAGATGATTGTGGACATCTGGTCTCAGGTTTTGCCGGCATCCCCAATCGGCCGCGACGACAACTTCTTCTTCCTCGGCGGGCACTCCCTCCTGGCGGCGCGCGTCATCAACCGCCTGCGCCAGACCTTCGCCGCCGACCTGCCCCTGCGGCTCCTGTTTGAAGAACCAACCGTCGCCCGCCTGGCTGCTCGCCTGGAACAGTTCAACGCCAGCGCCGATCATCCCTGGACGCCAATCCTGCCCGCGCCGCGCCATCAGCCGCTGCCCCTCTCATCTGCCCAGCAGCGGATCTGGTTCCTGGAGCAGTTTGAACCCGGCAGTGCCTACAACGTCCCCTCCGCCCTGCACCTGTCCGGGCCGCTGCATATTGCCGCCCTGGAGCAAAGCATCGCCGCCATCCTCCGCCGCCACGAAATCCTGCGCACCACCTTCACCGTCGCGGGCGGGGAACCTGTGCAGATAATTCATCCACCGCAGCCGTTCCGCTTTGAGTCTGACGCCGCCGCCGCCCACAGGTGGGTAGATTTAGAGACTCCTGACCGCCAGGCTTCCCTGGGCGACCTGCTGCGCCAGGAAGCCCGCCGCCCCTTTGACCTGGCGCGCGGTCCCCTGTGGCGCACCATGCTGCTGCGGCTGGCCGAAGACGAACACGTGCTGTTCTTCAACATTCACCACGCCATCTTTGACGCCTGGTCCAACGACATCCTCCGCCGCGAATTGGTCACCTATTACCAGGCGTTTGTGCAGGGACAGGCGTGGGAAATGCCTGCGCTTCCCATTCAATACGCCGACTATGCCATCTGGCAGCGCCGCCGGCTGGATGAAGCCGCCCTGGCCGCGCAGCTTGACTATTGGCGGCAAAAACTGAGCGGCGAACTGCCCACCCTGGAACTGCCTGCCGATCATCCCCGCCCCCCTCTGGTCACGTTTAATGGCGACATTGCCCGCTTCCACCTGCCGGAAAACCTGGCCCAGTCGCTCAAAACATTGAGTCAGGCTGAAGGCGCCACCCTCTTCATGACCCTGTTGGCCGCCTTTAAGGTCTGGCTCTATCGCCACACTAACCAGCCTGACATCATCGTCGGCTCCCCTATTGCCAACCGCTCCCACCCCCAAACCGAAGACCTGATCGGCTTTTTCCTCAACACCCTGGTGCTGCGCACCAACCTGGCCGGCAGCCTCTCTTTTCGCCAGGCGCTGGCGGCGGTGCGCGAAACCGCCCTGGAAGCCTACGCCCACCAGGATTTGCCCTTTGAGCGCCTGGTAGAAGAACTACATCCCCGTCGTGACCTCAGCCGCACACCCTTATTCCAGGTCATGTTTGTGCTGCGCCACGATGCGCCGCCTGCCGGCATGGATCTGCAAATCACCCCCCTGCCCATCAATTCCCAAACGTCCAAGTTTGACCTGACTCTTTTCCTGAATGACACGGGGCAAGGTTTGGAAGCAGCTATCGAGTACAGCACCGATTTGTTTGAGCCAGCCACCATTCAACGCTTCTGGCAGCGTTTCCACGCGCTGCTGCAAGGAATTGCGACCAACCCAGACATGCCCATTGATCGCCTGCCGCTGCTGCCAGAAACCGAAAAGTCACAGCTTGCCCTCTGGAATCAGACCCAAATACCGCGCCAGCCAACCGAAATGACGCTGCCCTATCTCTTCGCCGCCCAGGCGCAGCGTACGCCTGACGCCATGGCCGTAACCGATGGGCAGACGTCGCTGACATATGCTGGGCTGGAGGCGCAGGCCAACCAACTGGCCCATCACTTACGCCGCCTGGGCGTCCAGGCAGACGTACCCGTCGCCATTTGCCTGGAGCGTTCACTAGCCCTGACAGTTGGCATTTTGGGTATTCTCAAGGCGGGTGGGGCTTACCTGCCCTTGGACGCTGCCTATCCCGCCGAACGACTGGCCTACATGCTGCAAAACGCCCAGGCCCCCATTCTGATTACCTCGGCGGACATTCTCGCCGCCTTCCAGCAGCAGCCCGTACTCGCCGCGGCGCTCCGTAATTGTCAGATCGTTGTGGCTGACCCGCAGTGGGAAATCGTCGCCCACGAACCCCAGGTCCCGCTGGAAGCGGGCATCTCTGCCGGCAATCTGCTCTACATCATCTACACCTCCGGCTCCACCGGCCAGCCCAAAGGCGTGGCCATGCCTCACAGCTCGTTAGCCAACCTGATGCACTGGCAGCAGCAGCACACCACCCTGAACTATCCCGCTCGCACGCTGCAATTCTCGCCCATCAGCTTCGACGTTTCCTGCCAGGAGTTGTTTTTCACCTGGCACTCCGGCGGCGCCCTGGTACTTGTTCCCGAAGAAACGCGGCGCGACCCATTGGCCCTGCTCACCTACATGGACGCTATGCGCGTGCAGCGCGTTTTCATGCCTTTCATTGCCCTGCAAAGCATGGCCGAAGTCGCGTACCGCCTGCCCGAAGCCCCCTTGCCCACTACTCTGCGCGAAATCATTACGGCAGGCGAGCAGTTGCAGGTAACTGCGCCCATCATCCATTTCTTCCAGCGGCTGCCTGACTGTGCCCTGCACAACCAGTACGGGCCTACCGAAAGCCATGTCGCCACCGCCTTTACCCTCACCGGCCCGCCGCAGACCTGGGATGCGCTGCCACCCATTGGTCGCCCTATTGCCAACGCCGTCATTCACCTCCTGGATAGCCAGGGGCAGCCTGTACCCATTGGCGTCGCCGGCGAACTGTACATTGGCGGAGACATCCTGGCGCGTGATTACATCGGTCGCCCGGATCTCACAGCAGAACGATTCCAGCGTGACCCGTTTGCCGGCGCGCCAACAGCGCGCCTGTACAAAACCGGCGACCTGGCTCGCTGGCGCGCCGATGGCAACCTGGAATACCTGGGGCGTAATGATTTTCAGGTAAAGGTACGCGGCTATCGCATTGAACCGGGCGAGATTGAAGCGGCGCTTAGCCAGCAGCCAGGGGTACAGATGGCTGTTGTGCAGGCGCTGCCAGACCGGGCCGGCAACAAGCGGCTGGTGGCCTATGTGCTTGGCGACTGTCCCGAATCTGAACGAGCGGACCTGCCGGCACAACTGCGCCGCACGCTACGCCAACGCCTGCCAGATTACATGATCCCGGAACGATTCGTCCTGTTGGAACAGGTACCGCTCACGCCCAGCGGCAAAATTGACCGCCGCGCCTTGCCCGCCCCCGACAGCGACGCTGCCGGCGGGCGCGAGTTTGCGCCGCCGCGCGATGCCGTAGAGTTGCGCCTGGTACAGTTGTGGCAACAAACGCTTGACCTATACCCGATTGGCATCACCGACAATTTCTTCGAATTGGGCGGCCATTCGCTGCTGGCTGTGCGCCTGGCGTCCGAAATTCAGGCGTGGTCGGGGCGCGAAATCCCGTTAGCCACGTTGTTCCAGCACGCCACGGTAGAGCAGTTAGCCCACCTCCTGCGCCAACAGTCATTGGCCGCGGCTGGCCCGACGAATAACCACTCCCTGGTTTGTTTACGTCATGCCGGCAGCCAGCCCCCCTTCTTTTGTGTCCATCCCGGCGGCGGCCACGTGCTGCCCTATCTCGACCTGGCGCGCGGCCTGGACGCTGACCGCCCCTTCTACGGGCTGCAATCCGTGGGACTTAGCAGCGAAGCCGAACCGCTGACAGACATCAGCGAAATGGCCTCCCGCTACCTGGCAGAAATCAAGACCGTCCAGCCAACCGGCCCCTACTATCTGGGCGGCTGGTCTATGGGCGGCATGGTCGCCTTTGAAATGGCGCGGCAGTTGCAAGCCAATAATGAAACAGTCGCCCTGTTGGCTCTCATTGACGTCAGCCAGCCGGCACCTGCCGGGGCAGTCCCCGCCGGCGAATCCACCACCTTCCTGCATTTCTTCGCCCAGGACCTGGGCCTGCCACTGGCCGAACTTCCCCCCACTTTTGCCGAAATGGACAGCCGCGAGCAGATCACCGCCATTCTGGAGCGGGCCAAAGCAGCGAACAAAATCCCGCCGGACGTGACGCCAGCCCAGATCGCCCAAATGCTGCGCGTGTTCCAGGCTAATTTTGCCGCCATGCTGTCCTACCAACCCCAAACCTACAGCGGGCCAGTTACCTTTCTCAACGCTGCCAGCAGCCCTAACCGGCAGCAACCGGATCGGGGCTGGGCCGAGTGGATCGCCGGGCCGCTGCAAATTGTGGAACTGCCCGGCGACCACTTCAGCCTGGTGCGGCAGCCTCACGTGCAAACGCTGGCCCGCCAGTTGCGAACCTGCCTGCAGCAGGTGGAAATAGAACGATGAACAAACATTTCCCCCTGCGCGGCATGACGGCGTTTCTGGTTGTCTGGCTTGGTCAGGTTGTTTCTTTGATTGGTTCCGGGCTCACCCGCTTTGGTCTTACGCTCTGGGTCCTGGAACACACCGGTTCAGTGACTCAGTTCAGCCTGATTTTGTTCTTTTCCGCCTTACCAGGCGGACTCATCATCCCCATTGCCGGCGTCCTCAGCGACCGCTTCAATCGCCGCCATCTGATGATCCTCAGCGACACTGTCGCCGCGTTGGGCACAGTGGTCGCCTTACTACTTATCCTCAGCGGACAGTTGGCCGTGTGGCATATTTACCTGATTACCACCATTCAGACAGCCGCTTCCCTCTTCCAGCGCCCGGCTTACATGGCGAGTGTGCCCTTGCTTGTGCCCCAGGCGCAGTTAGGACGGGCCAGCGGCCTGCTGCAAGTAGCGACGACGCTGCCAGATATTATTTCACCGATTGTGGCCGGGGCCTTGATTAGCTTTGTCGGGTTAGATGGCCTGATAGGGATAGACCTGATCACGTTTCTGTTTGCCTTGTTGACGCTGACGCTGGCCGTCATTCCCAAACCAGCCCGCAGCCAGGCGGGCGCTGCCGCCGCGCAGGCGTCATTTGCCCAGGACATCCTTTTTGGCTGGCGCTATATTCGCGCCCGTTCCGGATTCCTGCAGCTGCTGCTCTACGTGGCCGCCATCAATCTGGTGTTTGCCATGTTTGAAGCCCTGCTGCCACCTTTGATTCTTAGCATGGGCGACGAGCGCACCCTGGGTACGGTTCTGTCGCTGTTGGGCGTCAGCCTGCTGTTGGGCAGCCTGATAATGACCGCCTGGGGCGGCCCGCAGCGGCGGGTGTTGGGCGTGTTGGCGTTTGGTTTTGGGGTTGGCGCCGGCATTTTTATCCTCGGCTGGCAAACATCTCCCTGGCTCATTGCCGGCGCAGGTTTCATCGCCCTGCTGGGCGTGCCCATCATGAGCGGCTGCAGCCAGGCTTTCTGGCTGCAGAAAGTCGAACCTGACGTCCAGGGACGAGTCAGCGGCATCCGCATGGTAATCGGCACTTCCACCCTGCCGACTGGCTTCCTGCTGGCTGGCCTGCTCGCCGACTACGTCTTTAACCCGCTGCTGACCCCCACGGGGCCGCTGGCGTCTTCGCTGGGCGTCTTCTTTGGCGTTGGCCCGCAGCGGGGCATCAGCCTGCTGCTGGTCGTGGTTGGCGTTTTCACCATTCTCGCCACTCTGGTGGGTCTCTCTTCCTCGCGCCTGCGGCTGTTGGACAGCAGTGCGCCGGACGCCGCCCTCGCCAGTGCGGACTAAAGTAGCCGAGTTCTCCGCCTCTCCCCATGAGGCTATTTTTCGAGAAGGCGCACTATCGCCTGAGCTCACACCGAAGCCACGAGGAATGATTTATGCTTCATACCTCATACTTCATCTTATCGAGGAGTTGTGTCAATGGAAAGTGGTTTTGTGGAAATTCTGCATCGCCTTGTCATCATCATTCACGTGGCAGCCGGCAGCCTTACCCTGATCGCAGGCGTCGTCAATCTGCTCAATAAGAAAGGCGGGCGACAGCACATTCGTTGGGGCCGTTTTTACTTCTGGTGCATGTTCACCATCTTTGTGACCTCGCTCATCTCCCTGGTGTTCTTTGTCAACAGCCCCCTCGTCTTCCTGATCAACGTGTTCGCCTTCTATCAGGTCTTTTCCGGGCGGCGCGTGGTGCTGCGCAAACGGTTGGACCTGACCCGTCACGTGGCGAGACTGGATTGGGGAGTGGCTGCCGGCACAAGCGTGTTTGGCGCCGGCGCTTTGCTGTGGAGCGTTTCCCCACTTTGGGGCGGGCGAGAAATGAACTCGCTGCCGCTAACCATGTTGATCGCCTGGTTTAGCTGCTTCACCATTTATCTGGCCGCCAACGATATACGCTACTTCCAGAACCCGTCCAATGACCGCCGCTGGTGGTGGTATCACCACATGAACTACATGATCGGCTCATTCACCTCCGCTGTCACCGCCGTGATTGTGACCAACCTTCACCGCCTCCCTTTCATTCCCCCCGAAATTGGCTGGATTTTCTGGCTCCTGCCTGGGGTAATCGGCCTGGCGGTGACCTTTGTCTGGATTCGTTATTATCGGCGCTTGTTTTCGCGCCAATCCGGCAAAACGGCACAACCTGTAGCCAAACCCATACCAATCGAACTGCCGCGCAACCTGACCGCCGCCGTGATTGCCCTGCTGCTCGTCGTCGTCGCCGCTGTCGTCAGCATTCTGGCCACTCACCCCCCTACGCCTGCCCCGGCCACTGCGCCCGCAGACACCTTCTCCGCCGCGCGCGCCAGCCAATACGCCCAGGACATCAACCAGACCCCCCACCCCATGGGGTCTGCCGCGCACGCGCAGGTGCGCGATTACTTGCTGGCGCAGTTACGCGACCTGGGTCTGGAGCCAGAACAGCAGACAGCCACCGGCGTGCAAATTGGGGGTAACGGCGCCGGCAGCGTCACCAACATCATGGCCCGCATCCCTGGTCAGGCCAGCAGCCAGGCTGTGCTGCTGATGTCACACTACGACTCCCCGCCGACAACGCCTGGCGCTAACAATGACGGCGCGAATCTAGGCGGCATTCTGGAAACCATCCGCGCCCTCAAAGCCGCCCTGCCGCTGCAAAATGACGTGATTATCTTCATTTCGGACGGGGAAGAGTTTGGCTCTTTTGGTTCGCAGATATTCATTGACAAACACCCCTGGGCGCAGGATGTAGGCGTTGTCTTTAATTTTGATACACGCGGCACGGGGGGCGCGTCGTTGTTGTACGAAACCAGCGCCAGCAATGGCTGGATGATTCGTGAATATGCCCGCGCTGCGCCTCGCCCATTTAGTAATTCCCTGGCCTACGAAGTGTACCGTCGCCTCCCTTTCGACACGGATTTCACCGTCTTTAAGCGAGCGGGCTATTCCGGCTTTAATTTCGCTTACATTGACGGTTACCCCTATTATCATTCCCCTCTGGATACGGTGGCCCGGCTGAATCAGGCCAGCCTGCAAAGTCACGGCGAGCAAATGCTGGCTCTGACGCGGCACTTTGGCGATTTGGACTTGAGCCAGACAAAGGCCAGTAATGCTGTCTATTTCGACATCTTACAACGCTTCCTGGTGCATTACAGCGGCGGCCTGATATGGCCGTTGACGAGCGTTTTGCTGTTGGCGTTTGCCGGCATTTGCTTCTGGGGTGTGCGCCGTGGGCAGATGGCCTGGAAAGGCATCCTCAGCGGCCTGGGCGGTTTTGCCATCAGCCTGTTAACCGGCGCCGCCCTGGTTACCCTGGTCTGGCAGATAATCAGCCTGCTGCACCGCGACTACGCCTTCCTGCTGTTGGACACGTATAATAACCTGGTTTACCGTTTCGCCTTCATGGCCCTCTCCCTGGCGGTTAGCGCCTTCGTCTATAACCGCCTGTTTGTCCGCCAGGAACTGCTGAACCTGATGGCCGGCGCGGGCACTCTTCTCCTTATCTTGCTCCTGGCTACCGGCATTCTGGCCCCCGGCGCCACCTATCTGTGGGCCTGGCCCCTGTTCTTCCTCATGCTCAGTCTAGTCTATTTGCTGTGGGCGCGCCAGGACAAACCGGCGCAGTCCGGCGTGAGGGATGCCGTTGTGCTCACCTTGCTGTCGCTGCCGGCCATCCTGATCCTCATACCCACCGCCTGGCTCATTTCCATCGCTCTCGGCGTGCGCTATGCCGGCGGCATGGCCTTTTTTGTGCTGGCGCTGCTGGGTCTACTGCTGCCCCAAATGCGTTGGGTCGCCGGACTGAATCGCCAACTGCTACCTGCTGGCAGCCTCTTGGCTGCCAGCATTCTCCTGGTAGTAGGCTCGGCCACCAGCGGGTTTAATGCCCAACAGCCGCAGCCAGATAACCTTTTCTACGCCCTGGACGCAGATACGGGCCAGGCAGTCTGGAGCACGCAAGCGCCGCGCGCCGACGGCTGGACAGCCGCCTACCTCAGCGATGGCGGCAACGCCCCTCTGGAAAACATCTTCCCTGGCTTCCCCACCTACCAGCCACTGCAAAAAGCCGCCCCGGCCGCTGACATCCCCGGACCAGAAATCACCATCCTGGAAAACCAGGTGACAAATGGCGCGCGCGATTTGCGCCTGCGTATTGTTTCCCTGCGCGGCGCACCCGTGCTGCGCATCACCTTAGCCACAGGCGGTGGCGAATTGACGGCAGCCAGCATCAACGGCGAACCGATCACCGACCTGGACAGCCGTTATATTAACGCAGACTGGTGGCGGCTGATTTATCACGCCGCGCCCGCCAGCGGAATTGAACTATCCGTGCAGCTCCCCGCTGCGCCAGACATGGTTGTGCAGGTCACCGATCAATCTTATAGCTGGCCTGATTTGCCCGGCATGGCACAGCCTGTACGTCCGCCAGAATATATGACCATGCCCACGCCGTTTGTTCTGGGAGACGTCACCCTGGTAGCCCGCCAGATCATCGTGCCATAGCGAACCATCAAATACAGCCCGCTCTCCACAAAATAGCACGCAGATTAACGCAGGCAGGCGCAGATTAAATATAAAAATCTGCGCCATCTGCGTTATTCCCCCCACAGGCTACAAAATGGCAGCCAGACGCTCACTGATGGTTTGCAGCAGCAACCAGCGGTAAGGGTGCAAAAAGAAGTGGTCGCCTGGAAAGACATGCAGACTGAACTGGTTGGCGACATGCCGCCGCCACGCTTCCATGTCTGTGGGCGGCACTTTTTCGTCCTGAATGCCGGCAAAAGCCGCCACCGGACAGCTTAGCGGGGGCTCGTCTGTATACGCATACACAAAACACACGCGCAAATCTGCCCGCAGCGTAGGCGTCACAATTTGCAACAGTTCCTCATTCTCCAACACCGCGGCGGGCGTCCCCTTCATCCGCGCCAATTCTGCTTTGAATCGTTCATCCGGCAGTTCATGAATGGGATCGTCTCGTTCTGGAATATCCGGCGCGCGATAAGCGGAGACGAAAAAATAAGCTGGCTGCGACTCCCCCTGGCGGCGCAAAGCGCGGATCAGTTCAAACCCCAGCAAGCCCCCCATGCTGTGCCCAAAGATAGCGTAAGGTTTGTCCAGGTAAGGCAAAATGGCGTCGGTTAACGCCGGCAGCAGCTCATCAAACGCCGCATAAGGTTTTTCACCAAAGCGGTTTTCCCGCCCGGGCAATTGCACCGGACAGATTTCCACAAATGCCGGCAGCGCGCGTGACCAATCTCGAAAAATTGAAGCCCCCCCACCCGCATAAGGCAAACAAAACAAACGCAATCGCGCCTGCGGATCAGGTCGCCCTCGTAAAATCCAGTTGTTGGGTTTCATAAGTCAATCGTAACGATGCAGCTACC
>CAYQYJ010000008.1:0-25009 GCA_964421605.1 uncultured Ardenticatenaceae bacterium
GATTTAGATTTTTCTGGCAGCGTCGCCTGCTCATTGTACCTGACAATCCGCTCCCAGTACAATCTATCTTCCATTAGGGGACGCGAGACTTTCGGTAGCGCTGCACACAATTGTGGTGGGTGTCAGCCCCGCCGGCGGCGGGGCTGACACCCATTTCTGTGGGCAATTTTGGGCGCGTTGCGCCCCAAATTGCCCGCGCCGATGCCTTTTTGCCCACTTTCTGGGAACGATAGGCGGTTAAAGAGATAGTCACGATTTACTGGGGTGTTACCCGAGGTTGCATTTCCAATGAAAGCGACCAAAATGAGGCTTGCTGCTGCGGACAGTATTGGCGTATCCTTCGTTACCGATGTACCATAATTGCATGAGTACACTCAACCCGAACATTCCCTCTGCCGAATTGGCTCGTCTGCTGACCAGCGCCGCGCAAAAGCGGCGCGAGTTTGGCGTCGCTTTGCTCACGCCGCAACTGCTGCTGCACACATTTCTGCAAGATCGCGACGCCGCGGCTTACCGCATCTTGCAGCCGTTATCAGCCAAACTCGGCTTCAAACTGGAAGATCTGTCACAGCGAACCGAGACCATGGCTCGCCATACCCCTGGTCGTGACGCCAGATTTGATTTTACCGATGATTTTGGTCAACAAATCCCCCTGGCCGAAGAAATGCTGGTGGTTATAGACGAAGGTTTGAGCATTGCCCAGGCGCGAGACGAGTTGAAGGTAAACAGCGGTCATGCCCTGGCGGCTATGGCAGATATTAAGATTACGACCTACGGCGCGCTGCAGCGGTTGGGCATCACCCAGGCGGCTGTGCTGGCGCTGCTGGATGAGGCGGTGCAAGATGGCGCGCCGCTGCTTTCTGATTACCTGGATGAAGCCAAAAAGGGGGAATCGGAGCCGCTGTTCCAACGGGAGCGGCTGCTGCGCGATTTATTGACGCTGCTAGCTTTAAGTCAAAAGCGGCACGTTATTCTGGTAGGGCCCGAAGGCGCGGGCAAAAGGACCCTCGTTTACAGCCTGGCGCAACTGCTGGCGGAAGGCAAAGGGGCCGATAGCCTGCGCTCAGTAGTGCAAATCAATGAGGCGGCGCTGCTGGAAAATCCCCTGGCGGCGCTGCGCGCCGGGTTGCGGCGAGCCAGCGGCGGCATCCTGTTGGTGCCGGGCATTGAACGCTTTTTTGCCAGCAGGCTGCGAGCCAGATTCCCGGAACAGGTCAGCCGCGATTTGCATAAAGCCATTCTGGGCAATGAGCAGGTGATCATGGGCACGGCGACAGGAGGCGAGTATGACCTGTTAGCGCAGGAACCGCTGGTGCGGGAGCGGATGCACCGCCTGGATGTGCCTGCAACTTCGCGGGAAGAAACCACCCAGATTTTGACGCTGCGCGATCCACAGTTGGAGCAAGATTATGGTCTGGTCATTACGGCGGACGCCATCAGTACGGCAGTGACGTTGGCGGACCAGTATTTGAAGAGCCGGGTTTTGCCGGCATCCGCTATCCAACTCCTCGAACGCGCCTGCGCCCTGGTCAAGATGGTCACCGATGAGCATATGGCAATGCTCTACGAAATCCCGGCCGATGGTCGCGTAGACAGCAACGACGTAAAAATGGCTGCCAGCCTGCTGGCAAAAGTCCCCTTGAGCAAGCTCAGCGAAGACGAATCCAGCCGCTATGCCAACATGGTGCAGCATTTGGGGCAGCGCATTATCGGTCAGGAAGAAGCCGTTATGGCTATCAGCCGCGCCGTCAAGACTGCCCGCGTGGGTTTGCGCAGCCCGGATCGCCCCATTGGCTCCTTCCTCTTTCTGGGACCCAGCGGCGTGGGCAAGTCGGAACTGGCTAAAGCGCTGGCGGAGTTTATGTTCGGCAGCGAGGACGCCATGCTCACCCTGGACATGAGCGAATACCAGGAAGAAGCCAGCCTGAACCGCCTCATCGGCGCGCCCCCTGGCTACATCGGTTTCGAGGGTGGGGGCCAACTTACTAACTTCATGCGCGAACACCCGTACACCGTCGTCCTGTTTGACGAAGTAGAAAAGGCGCACCAGCGCGTTTTTGATGTGTTGCTACAAGTGATGGACGAAGGGCGTCTCACCGACAACCAGGGACGCACGGCTACGTTTAGCGAAGCGGTGATCATCATGACCAGCAACCTCGGCTCCCAACATCTGCTCGTGCCCGCCATTGGCGAAACGGAGCGAGAGCTGGTCATGCTGGAAGTGCGCCGTTTCTTCCGTCCGGAATTTCTCAACCGTCTTGATGACATTATCGTCTTCCACCAGCTTACGCCAGAGCAACTGGCCCTGATTCTGGACTTGATGCTGAAAAAGGAGTTTCAACTGGCGGGTAAGCAAGGGTTGCAACTGGCATTGACGCCCGCCGCCAAGACGTGGCTGTTGGCGCAAAACGACCAGCCGGAGTTTGGCGCGCGTCCACTGCGGCGCATCATCGCCCGCCACTTGCGCGAGCCGCTGGCAGACTTTCTACTCGGTCATGGCGGCGACAAAGCCGCCAACGTGCGTGTGGACGCCAACGCCAGCGGTCTGACATTCGACATGCAGCCTGCCAGATAGCGACCAGCGGGCAATTATGAGGAACATCGCCAGTCCATTGAGGCGTGGCTGGCGCAACAAATATAGAGGAGTAAAGATGACGCATCCCAAGAAAGAGATTGTGCTGGAGAGAATTGCCGGCACGCGCCAGGAACTATTCAATTTGCTGCAAACATTGGACGACGCGGACTGGCAAACGCAAGTATACGCCGACGGTGACCAGTGGAGCATATTAGACCTGCTGCGCCACATGACCTCCGCCGAAAAGAGCATGACGCTGCTGATGGAAAATATCCGCCGCGGCGGCGAGGGGGCTTCCGCCGGATTCGACCTGAACCGCTGGAATGCGTCGCAGGTGCGTAAGCAGCAGGAAAAGACGCCCGCGGGTATGATGGCCGAGATGGAAGCAAACCGTCAAGAGCTATTGGCTTTTATTGAGTCGTTATCTGCTGAGGATTGGCAGAAACAGGGACGGCACGGCTCTGGTCAAATCATGAGCATTTACGAAATCGTCAAGATTATCGGCTTGCACGAAAAGACGCACCTGCAGGACATTCGCGCCATGTTAAACAAGTAAAAACAAAGATGCACACCAAAACGGCGTGCGGAACAGCATGATTGCCGGCACGTTGGAGACCATATTGCTCAACAACACAGTAACCCTGGTAGAGATTGAGCAGGCGCCAAACGGGAAGTGAGCGTTTTCCTACTCACAAGCAAGCAGCAAACAGGACGTTTGCTCCGCTAGCTTATTTCAGACACAGGTTCGAAGAACAGGTCGTGGGGCAGGCCAAAGAAAGCGGATAGCTTATTGATATGTTCGACCGTTAGCTGGCGTTTGCCATGGAGAACAGCCGATACAATGGATTCTGTTTTGAAGATAGGCAACAGGTCTTTTTGCCTCAATCCATGTAGTTCCATCAGTCCCCTGATCAGAGCCAGGCCCCGTAATTCGTATTGTGTTTCATCTTCTAGCCGTTCTTCATAGTTTAGGATGAGGGTTCCCAACAAATCCAAATAATCTTGTTCGTCAGAAGACAGGTTGCCCTTGTCGAGCAAACGATCTACTTCTTGTTGTACAGCCTCATAGTCAGATTCCGTCTTGATAGGACGGGGAAGAAAAGCAAGTAATAACTCTGCATATTGGGGATTAGCTGTACCAGGGATCATTTTTCCACCTGTCTTTCTCATACTCGGCGTGGGTTAATAGTGAACGAATGTAGATTTTCTGCTGAGCGTACTCAAGCCGAACAATTAACCGATAGTTGTTGCCACCAATATTGAAGATTGTGAACCGCTGCACCTGATCTGCTGAGGGGAAGTCGTGTTTTACCTCAGCCAGATTACGCCATTGCGCCTGTTTTGCATGCGCATACCATGCCTGTAGCGGTCTTTGGGCAAATGGATGCTCGCTCCAAAATTCTTTTAGTCGGCGTCTGGATATGATGTGCATTGCTGGCTCGATGTTAGCAAATTGCGAACAAGAAAACAAGGGGGGCGTAAATTGAAGAGTTACCTTGTTTCTTACTTAAACTCAGCGTACGTGAATGAGGGGGAGGGAGAAGGCATCGGTTGGCTGGCTGTTCACGGTAGTAAGGAGGCGGACAGTTGGATCTGTCAGGTCGTAGAGACCCAGGAGCAAAGTATAGTCACCAACAGGCGTATGGGAGGGAACCAGCAGCCCCAGGTTATCTACGACAGTTTCGCCTGGAATCCAGGTCGTCGTCAGCGCCAGGCCGCCGCCGGGTTCGCTGTCCCGCTGCGCTATCAAGCCAGATGGGCCGAGCAAGTGGAGGAAAACTTTGTAGCGCGTGTCAATGGGCGCCAGCGCCTGCCAGAACAGCGTCACCTGGATGATTTCGCCAGGGGAGAGTGTATCGCTGGCCAGGGTGTATCCTTCCAGACGAATTTGCGAGCCAAAAAGCAGGTTGGTGGGCGTTTCTATTTGCGCGGCGGGGGCGGAGGGTAGAGCATAGATGACGAAGCGGACATCGCCTACCCACTCGTCGGTAGCTTTGAAAGCGTGGCTATCCAGCCAGCGCTCGACAAGGCGCTGCGGGTCGCGCTCCGCCTCGCCCCAAAACAGGGCATACAGACGGGTGTGGCGGGCGGCGATCTGGCTCAGTTCGGCGTCTATGACCGCAGCATCGGGCGCGCCGCGGGGAATGGGATACACAGGGGAGTGCCCTTTGTAATAGTAAGTGAATACTTCCCATTGGTTGGGCGCGTTGAGGAGGATGCCATCATTCTCTCCAGGCGCGGCGGCAATTCGCGCCGCCATGCCGCGGTAATCGGCGCGAGCATAGGCGGGATTGCCATACAAATTGCGCAAAGAAACGCCTACGCCCCAGCATAATACACACGCGAGCAGGAGGGTAAGGGCGCGGCTGCCGGCATTTATCCCACGCCACCCTGCCGCAAACGTCCACGCCGCATTCAGACCGCTGGCTAACCACAAGACAAAGAAAGGGGCCGCCAGCGTGAGAAACTTGTAGAAAGCGGGACGAGTGGTCCCGGCAGCCACCATAAAGGCCACAGGCAAGAGGACGCCTGCCAGCGGCAGCAGGCGCGTTTTGCACCCTGACCAGCCCGCAGACGGCAGCAGCGCCAGCAGCAGCAACACAGAAGCCGCTAGCAGTGGCAAAATCACGTCGCTGCCAGTTACAGTCGGACCAAAGGCCAGCCAGCGCAAGGCGACAGGCGCAAATTCCGCCACAGGTATGTCGCTGCGCGGGCGTGTGCCCAGTTGGCGCAAAAAGATGGGAATCCAGGGTAGATAAAGGACAACGGCGGCGGCAACCAGTCCCCCCCAGAGGAACAGACGCCGCCATCCCTGCCACGCCCACAGCCAGATAGCGTGCGCCGCCAGAATAATGGGAAAGAAATAATGCGTGTACAGACCTGCCGCCAGCGCCAGAACGTACGGTAGGGCGCGACCTGCGTCCCGCCACCGTTGGGGCCAACCGTGCGCCAACCGCAGCAGCAGCCAGGCGCTACCCATGCCAGACAGAGCCAGGAGTTCGTACATGCGGGCTTCCTGGCTATAGTAAATCAGGGGGGGGCTGAGCGCAGCCAGCAGGCCAGCCAGCCAGGGTAGGCGATGCTGGCGCGGGAAAGTTAAGCGGGCGGCAGCGATGGTGAGGGCAACGGTAAGAATGCCGGCAAACGCCGAAACCGACCGCAGCCCAAATTCGGAATCCCCTACCAACTCCCGCCAGCCACGCAGGATCAGATAGTACAAGGGCGGGTGGATGTCGCTGGCTGTACCCTCAATGATCAGGGAAAGAGAGCGTTCGCTCAAGCGGGCGCTGTTCCCTTCGTCGTTCCAGAAAGATTGAACCGCCAGGCGATGGAAACGAAGAGCCGTCGCCAAAAGCAATATCAGGAGCAAAGGACCCAGGCGTTTCATCCCCGCCAGTGTACCTTTTGGCGCAAGGATGCGCCAGTGGACAGGGGTATTCAACGTGCATTGCGCCTGAGCGGTCGGGGGGAAGGGAATAGTTAATTGGTGAATTGGTGGATGGCTAACGGCGGAAGGATTTTGTGGTTACAATAAGGAGTGCATGTACCGTGGATATTTTAACTACACGAAGCTAGAAGCCGTTACAGGCAAAGAGCGGCGGCAGTTCAGGCAGCGGTGGTGGCGGCTAGGGACATGGGACCGACAGTGGTCGCCGCCGTATTATGCGGCGCTGGCGCGGCTGTTTGACCCCACGCGCCAACCCCATCTGGCGCGCCTGCAGCCCCGCTTTCTGCATCTGGAGGCGCTGCCTGGTCGTCCGCGTTCGCTCTCGCGCACGGGAACCGCCCCCACAGATGGATCGCCCATGTTTGAAGTTCCAGTAGGCACGGCGCTGGCGCTGCGTCATCCCCAGGCGGCGCAGGGTGTGGCTTTTCTCTCCCTATGGCATATGGTCAACGATGAAGAGAGCGTGGAGCGGCTGTTGGATTACGTTCTGGCAGAGTTATCGCCGTCCGGTGTGCGACAGTTGGCAGGGCCAATACATCCGTCGCTCTGTTTGCCCTTTGGCGTATTAGCCAGCGACTGGAACCTCACGCCGCCGCTGCATACGCCCTACTACCCGCCGTTCACTGCCGACCTGCTCAGCAACATTCTCACGCCTGTCGCCGCCAGCCGCCTGTATACGCTTGCCGTCACAGCCAACGAAACGCCCCCGGATGCGAACGTCAGTCTACACCCTTTCAACCCACAGCGGCTGGCGGGGGATTTGCTACCCCTACTGGCACAGATGAACCAGGGGGATCCTCTGCTGCCTGCCCCAGATGGGCTGGCGGCGGCTTACCTGTGGCAATGGCTGGCATTGTGGCCCTGGCAAAGCTGGCTGGCGGAAGTTGCTGGCAAACCAGCCGGGTTTGTCATCATACAGCCCGATATGGCCGGGGTGCTGCGGCGCGCGCGCGGCGGGCGACCGTGGTGGGGGCGTTTGTGGCTGCATTGGGCCAGCCGCAAGTCAATCAGGGCCGGGCGGATCGTGTTGGGGGGCGTGCTGCCGGCATTTCAACGGCAGGGAATAGGGCGACAGCTTCTGGCGCAGGCGGTACAGGCAGCGCAGGCGCACGGTTGGCAAACCTTAACCATTGGGCCGCTGCCAGAGGACGCGCCTGCGGCCAGGTTGCTGCAAGCGGCAGGAGCAACGCCGCAACAGGTGTATCAAAGCTACACCTACGCGCCGCGCTCCTCCGAGTTGTGGTAACCTGCGCCTTCAGACGGCAAATCGCAGCGTGCTGGGGAGCGTCACTGGCTTTCCTGTTGAGGCGGCGCCAGAGCGCGCAGCAGGAGAAAAAACAGCAGCCCGCTCACGATAGCCGCCAGGGTGGGGCGCAAATGCGCCCAGGCATACCAGAGGGCCGGGCGTGGCGTCACTTGTTGAGCGGCGGGGCTGTTCATGTAATCGGCAAGGGCAGTGAATGCCGGCATCGCCTCGAAATCGGGCTCCATCAGCCGAAAATAATACCACGACTCCCCCTGCTCCAACTCCGTGGCGCGCTTAAAAAACCAGACATTCATCACCCCCACCCAGGGCCACTCTGCCTGCGCCCGCTGGAAAGCCTGTACCGTATACGCCGCCTGCTGCGCCAGCGTCACCTGTCCGTAGGGCTGTGGCAGCCCGTCAGGGACGACGTTCCAGCCCACCTCGCTAATCCATAGCGGTTTATGCGCATCGCCAAATTGCACCATCAAATCGCGCATATAGAGATGGTGGGGAAAGTTAATCACCGTCGGTCGTAGACGATAGTCGGTAGGACCAGAAAACAAGCCATACCCTTGCGCCGACATGATGTCAAAACAATCGCCTGCGCCAGCCAGGTACATGCGTTGTAAAAAGATGAGGTTGTTGCGGTCGCGGGCGTCAAAGGCGACAGTTGGCGACAGCGCTGGCGCCAGGATCACGGCTTGCGGGTTGGCAGTTTTGGCGCGATGATAGCCTGTACATAACAAATCCGTAAAAGCGACCGGATCAGGGATTTGCGCGCCCCATTCGGGAAAGATGTTTGGCTCGTTCCACAACTGGAAATAGGTAATGCGACCGCGATAACGGCTGACGACAGCAGCCACAAAGTCGCCAAAGTCGTCAAAATCATCGGGCGGGGCATGCGCGCCAACTTCGTCCCCCGCCGCCCGCGACCAGGCAGGCGGATTGCTCAGGCGGGCGATAATCTGCAAGTCGTATTGTTGCGCCAGGTTCACAATATTGTCGTATTTGCCCCAGGCGTCAATTTCGCCTACAACCTCCAGGTTGCGCCGATCGCGGAAATCCCCTTTGCCGTGGATCTCGATATCTTCCCAGGGAAATTCCTGGCGGATGAAATGAAAACCCGCCTCCTGAATCAGGCGCAAACTTTCAGCGCGTACTTCTGGCTGAACTTCCTGCTCCAGGAATGTATTAACGCCAAATGGCGAAATAGCCGGATAACTTAAATCGGCGTCAGGGGCCAGGTCTGGCTGCGGGCGCAGGGCGCTGTATACCCAGTGCAGCGCGCCACGTAGTTGACCTGGTAGGCTTTCTTCGCCCGTAAAATCATACGGTTCCGGGCTGCCCGGATATAGGATCAGGAGCAGCAACAAAAACAGGAGGAGAGGGGGAAACCATCGTTTCATGTTATGTCCAAACCCTGAAGATGTTGCCCATGTTCAGGGGGTTTGTTGCCTTTTGGCGGCGTTTATGTTACACAATACCGCGTCGGCGGGCAATTTATGAACCGATCAACAAGGGAGATGCGCTATGGCAGATTTAAGCGTTTATGAGATGCACCAAATGCCGGCAGGTCAGCCAGTAGACCTGCGCCAGCTAAGCACCAAAGCCAAACCATACCACCAGGATCGAACCGCCGCCGAGGCAGAGTTTAAGGCACTGCGGGATGAACTGGCGGATTGGCAGGTACGTTTGTACGCTGAAGGGAAGCAGAAGCTGCTGGTTGTGCTGCAGGCGCTGGACGCTGGCGGCAAAGACGGTACCATTCGGCGCGTCTTCCAGGGAGTTAATCCGCAGGGAGTACAGGTCGCATCGTTTAAGGTTCCCACTGCAGCGGAATTGGCGCACGACTTTCTATGGCGCATACACCAGCGCGTGCCAGGCAGCGGGATGATGGGCGTTTTCAACCGCTCCCATTATGAAGACGTGTTGGTCGTGCGTGTACATCACATTGTGCCAGAGAGCGTCTGGCGACCCCGCTACGAACAGATCAACCAGTTTGAGAAGCTGCTGGCGGACACAGGCACGACTATACTCAAATTTTATCTCCATATCTCCAAAGAAGAACAGGGTAAACGTTTTCAGGAACGGCTGGACGATCCCCGCAAACATTGGAAGTTCTCGCTGGATGATTTGCAGAAACGGACGTTTTGGGACGATTATATGGCAGCGTACAGTGAAGTGCTCAGCCAATGCACCACGCCCCATGCGCCGTGGTACGTCATCCCGTCCGACCAGAAATGGTATCGCAACCTGGCTATTGCCCGTGTGCTGGTGGGCGCGCTGCGGCAAATGAACCCGCAGTTTCCTGCGCCTGAAGAGGATTTGACAGGCGTGGTGGTGACGTAGGGGGTACAGTGGTGAGTGGACAGGGACCAGTGGTGAGAAGGTAGAACGATTTTGGAAAATCGTTTTACGGGTTGGCAAGGGTCTTGGAGTTCGCCAGATTCCAGTGTGCTACGGTACGGTAAAGCGTAACTATTACCCCGACTCCCTGAGCCTGTCGCAGGGAGCCTGTCAAAGGGAGCCGGTTTCGACAGGCTCAACCTACGGGAGGAGTGAGCGGTTACGGTGAAGCGATTGGTGTCTTTATGGGCGCAGTGTCAGCCTCATCGCTGGCAGCAGTGAGGGCTGGCGGCATATAGTCATAACCAGGAGGCTGCGCCTGGTATGGGTCTATATGCTGGTTGCCGCAGAAGGGGCACAAATTCCATTGGAGTTCCATCAACTCCTGGCAGTCGGGGCAGCGTTTGCGGACGCGGGTGTGGCAGTGAGGGCAAACAAGCCAGCGCGGTTCGACAGTGCGCGAGCAGCCAGGACAGTGGGGGCGTTCTTCAATTTCTTGCAGCAGGGCTTCTTCTTCCAGAGCGCGCTCGTAGACCATCGCCAGCGTTTCCGGCGGGCGCAAGATGAGGTAGATGACAATGCCGGCAACAGGCAAAGCCGCCACCACCAGAGCCGCAAATATCTGGGCAAAGGGATCGCGCGAGCGCAAACGCATGTCGCGGAACGTCCAGATTACCAGACTCAACCAGATGGCGGCTAACAAAGCGCCCAAAACAGCCGCCATAATCGTGGCGTAGGATACGAGGGTGTCCAGTGAGGGAATGGTCATAACACAAATTCTCCGTAAGCCGCTGCTGCCGACTATTGGGCTAGATTATAGCACAATCCCCGCGCTGCCATGCCCAAAATAAAAAGCGTGGGCAGCGCCGCATTTGCGCCGTCCACGCCTGGGATGCCAAATGATGGCAGCGCGGTCATTCCAACGGGTCGGTTACGGCTGTTGGCAGCCGCCAATACACGCCCTTTTCGCGCTGCATCAAGCCATGGTCAACAAACGAACGCCGAAACCAGGCGAAATCCTCATGGTGACGCTTGATAATCTCATTGACTTCCTGTTCCGTATAGCGTCTGTCCATCTCAAACTTCTGCACCAGCCATTTAGCCAGTACAAACTGCTTTTTGTACTGTGCAGGAATAGCCACGATACGTTCGCCGCTCAAACTGGAGTGCAACACTTTGCTCTCCCACCGGCTATCAGCCGCTTCGTTGCCCACCACATCCTGGGCCATATCCGCCAGTTTTTCCTGGCTAAGCAGGTCGGCGCTCATGGTCTCCAGAAACCTGGTATTCAGGCGATAAATGCGCATGTTGCCCGCAGCCTGGACATCTACCAGACCGAACTCGCGCATCATGTGCAAATGATGGGAAATGGTTGGCTCGCGCAACCCAAGCAGAGTTGCCAGTTCGCCCACGCTGCGCTCCTGGTTTGCCAGCAGACCTAGCAGCCTTAACCGCGTCTCGTTGCCCAGCACCTTGAAAAAGTTGAGCAGCGTCACAAAATTGTCCTGACTCATCATCATCCACCTCGCAATTTCAATATCCATCTAATTAGACGTGCATCTATTTAGAATTTTATCGAAATTGCGTGGCTTGTCAAGGGATCGTAGCTATAAAAATGTGGCGATCTCGGTCAGTGGTTTTTTGCTGATGTCGGGCACCTGCGCGTCTGCGGCGGGGTAGCCAACGACGAGAAGCAGGAAAGGGCGTTCGTGAGTGGGGCGGTCTAATAACTGGTTGAGGAAGTTCATGGGGCTTGGGGTGTGCGTGAGAGAGGCTAAGCCGGCATGGTGCAGGGCAGCAATGAGAAAGCCCGTGGCAATGCCAACTGATTCCTGGGCATAATAATGCTTGACTTTGCGACCGTCGGGCAACAAGCCATAAGATTGAACAAAAATGGCAATCAGGCAGGGGGCGGTTTCCAGGAATGGCTTGTGGGCGTCTGTGCCCAGCGGCGCCAGGGCAGCCAGCCATTCGGCGGGGGCACGTTTTTCGTAAAATTCCTGCTCTTCGGCTTCGGCTGCCAGCCGTATTTGCCTTTTGCGAGCCGGATCGGTGACGACGACAAAGTGCCAGGGCTGCATGTTGGCACCGTTGGGGGCTGTGCCGGCAGTACGCAAACAATCCTCAATAATCTGGCGGGGCACGGGGCGGTCAGAAAAATCCCGCACTGTGCGGCGGCGGCGCATCAAGGCGTAAAAGGCAGCCGCACGCTGCTGCATCTCCTCAGTCGTATACGTGGTGAAAACCAGCGGCGCAAACTGCGCCGTTCCCTTTCCATCACTCATTCTACTATCCTTTGCGCGCGGCGGGGCTAGAGAACGGGACGCAGATGACGCTGATAGGGCGCTGATTTTTTAGATTTTGATGGCGGCTGCATCTATCCGCGCCGCATCTGCGTCATCTGCGTTCCATCCGCCTGCCGGCATTTAATGCGTCAATATCTTGCTCAAGAACAGTTTGGTGCGGTCGTGCTGCGGATTGGTGTACAGCGCCTCTGGCGAAGCCACTTCCACAACCTGCCCATCGTCCATGAACACGACGCGGTCCGCCGCGGCGCGGGCGAAGCCCATTTCATGCGTGACCACGACCATGGTCATGCCTTCGCGCGCCAGGTCGAGCATCACGTCCAGCACTTCCTTAATCATTTCGGGGTCGAGGGCGCTGGTGGGCTCATCAAAGAGCATAATTTTGGGATTCATCGCCAGGGAGCGAGCAATTGCCACCCGCTGCTGCTGCCCGCCAGAGAGTTGGCGCGGATAGGCGCTGGCTTTTTCGGGAATGCCCACACGCGCCAACTGCTGCATGGCAATGCGCTCGGCCTCAGCCTTGTCCCGTTTACGCACCAACCGCTGGGCAATGGTGATGTTTTCCAAAGCGGTTAGATGGGCGAAGAGATTAAACTGCTGGAACACCATGCCCACTTCGGCGCGGACGTGGTTAATGTTGGTACCTTTGGCTTCCAGATGCACGCCATCTATCCATACTTCGCCCAGGGTGGGCACTTCCAGATGATTGATGCAGCGCAGCACGGTGCTTTTGCCTGAACCGCTGGGCCCCACGACGACGACCACTTCCCCCTGACGAATGGTCAGGTTGACGGCTTTGACCGCCTGCACGTTACCAAAGTATTTGTGCAGATCTTTAAGGAGAATGATGTCCTTGCCTAATTTTTTATCGGCCATCCTGTCGCAGCCTCCTTTCGTACCAGCGCAGCAGTAGACTGAGGATCATGGTCATGGAGAGATAGAGAAAGGTCAAAACCAGATAGGATTCGCGGAAACGAAAGGAGCTGCCGGCATATAAGCGCGCCTGCTGCGTGATGTCGCGCACCGCCAGCACAGACACCAGGGAAGAGTCTTTGAGCATGGCAATAAAGTCGTTGCCTAATGCCGGCAATATATTGCGCACCGCCTGGGGCAATATGATGTACCGCATGGCCTGTCCCAACGTCATGCCCAGCGACCGCGCCGCTTCCATCTGCCCATGCGCCACCGACTCAATCCCAGCGCGAAACACCTCCGCCAAAAATGCGCCATAGATGATGGCTAACGCCCAAACAGCCCGTGAATTTAGCGAGATAGAGGACCCTTCCAGACCAATTAACTCGGCGCCATCGGGCACAATGACAAATGCCAGCGTGAAGATCAACACCAGGGTAGGCACGCCGCGCACAAATTCCACATACGTAATCGCCAGATTGCGAATAAGCGTGTTGTGGCTGATGCGTCCCAGCCCCGCCAATAAACCCAGCACCATGGCGACCAAAAAAGCGGATAGGGTGGTATAAACAGTAACGGAAATACCATTACCAATAAACCTGACTATATCTCCTTGCCGCAAATCTTCAAAAGTGCCTATGCCCCCTCTGATGAACGCAAACGCCCGACTATAATGCTCTCCCACAATCAGCACATACCCCATCAAAATGAGAAACCCGAAAATAATAACCAACCACCAGGGAAAAGTGCGCCAATCGAATCTACTTTCCCGTTGCCCTCGCGCTTGCTGCTCAATGGTTGCCATGTGACCTCCACGTCCATAAATTGGGAGAATGCCCGCCGCCTGTTTCCTTGCTAACCAAAGAAAATCAAAAATGCGGCGGACGATTTCCTCGCCCACCGCATTTTGTCACATTCGTTTACATGCTGGCGCGAACCTACTGAATATCGTCGTAGGTCAGCGTAAATTTGTCAGTGAAATATTGGTCAGCCAGGGTCTGCAGTGTGCCATCTTCGCGCATGGATTGCAGCGCCATGTTCACCGGCTCGACCAGGTCGCTGCCTTTGGGGAAGATAAAGCCAAGTTGATCGCTGGAAAGCGATTCGCCCACCAACTTCAGTTGATCCGAATTGACGCCCACATACCCCAATCCAGCCGTTTCGTCCATGATCACCGCGTCAATATCGCCAGCAATCAACGCCTGCACGGCAAAGGGGAACTGTTCAAACGCCTGCACGCGATCCGCGCCCACCAGGGCCACAGCCGTCTCGTAGTTCGTTGTCCCTGGCTGGGAACCAACTGTCAATGTGGCATCGGCAGCCAGTTCCTCGGCGGAGCTGAAGCGTTCCTCATCAATACGCACCAGAATACGCTGCTCAATGCTGATGTAACCATCAGAGAAATCTACAATCTCTTGACGGTCCGGGGTAATGGTGATGCCATCGGCGGCGGCATCATATTGCCCATCAGCCACAGCCTGAATCATGCCCTCCCAGGCTGCTTCCACATAAACGGGCGTGCAGTTCAGCCGTTCGCAAATGGTGTTCCAGGCGTCGTAATCCCAACCGCCCGGTTCGCCAGTGGCTAAGGAAATGTAGTTGAAAGGCAGGTAAGCATTTTCAACGGCAATGGTGACTTCGCGTCCACCCAGATCGGGTAACTCGCTGCTACTGTCGCCAGTGGTTGTTTCGTCGCCGGGTTCAGCGGAGGGTTCGGTTCCGCCGCAAGCTGCCAGCACAAACAAGGAAGCCAATACAGCCAGAAACAACAAGAATTTTCTCTTCATCTCTTCTATCTCCTCAAGTTAGATGTGGAACATGAGCGCTGGCTGCCGCACGGGTAGGCAGCGCGCACAACAAGTAGCCGCGCTACAAAAGTAACGGCGCTACAGTGTAGCGCGCCAATTATGGCATTGTCTAACGGAAATGCCAAACCTGACGGCTCTTTTTCCCCAAATGCCGGCACATCCGCCCCCCACCAACTGCGGAATCAGCCAGTTGGCGGCTCCTCAAACTTGATCAGAGAGTCGTCGCTGCCATATTGGTTGGGCACGTAAGCATCGGCAGCCCAATCGTTTTCCCACCGGTTCTCATCCAACAGATAACGGAAGCGGTAGGATTTATCGGTCGGCAGGGAAATTGTCAGGCTAAAACTGCCATCTTTCAATTTCTCCATCGGGTGAGAAGCGACGTTCCAATCATTAAAATCGCCCACCAGGTGCGCTGTTTCGGCGGCTACGGCTGCCGGCAGTTTGAAAGTCACACGGCAGAATTTTCGCGTGCGCGTATAGTTCTTAATTAACATAATATTCTCCTCATATTTATTCACTGCGGTTTCAGTCGGCGGCGGTTCATCCACATCATACTCAATGGTCACCGTGCTGTCGGATTCATCCAGGAAACGCCAGGGCGGCGGCGCTTCTTGTCCTAACAGCCGCAGCACCTGCCGCGCCAATTTATCCAGACGACCTTCTTTGTATTCTTGAGCCAACGTTTGCGCCACCTCTTCCAGCGAACTGTCAGGACTCAAGCCAAACTGCTCAATGGTATTTTCACGGTGCATGGAGAGCCAGACAAACAAGTCTGTTTCCGTGCGACCGGGAAAGTTATCCAGCAACCCCGCCTCATGGATGATTTGCGCCACAGGCAAGTAGACCATGTCATACCAGGCAGCCACGGCTTCTTCATAAGGCATTTCCTGGCGGTCAATGTAGGAGAGCTTGGCTTGAACATCTTCAATCTGAGCCAGCAGTTCGGTAAAACGACCAGGGGTGGTCAGTTCGATGCGATTATCCGGGTAGATTTCGTCCAGACGGGTAGCCTCCAGAAAATTGTGCTTACCAAACCGGATCAATACCTGGTCCAGTGAATCCTCTGGCCCAATTTGCACCGTCTCAGGAAACTCCCAAACGTGCGCTTCGATCTCCTGGTTACCCATAGAACGGGCTACCGAAGCGCGGTGATTGCCATCTTTCACAAAATAAACGTCGCCGATTTTGTAGACTTCGATGGGGGGCCACCCGGCAGGCGAAGCCACCAGGGAGCGAATGTTAACCCAGCGATGCTGCAGGCTGTCGCTCAACGGCTGGAAGCTGCGATTGAACTCGCGATAGCGCCCCACGCTGCCCACTATTTTCCCCATGGGAACCACCTGGACGCCGCGATACATCGGGTTTCGCTGTTTAAGCTGCGCCCGGATTGTCTCAAAGGGCAACAGCTTCAGGTCGCGTCCGCCCCACAGAGCGGCTAATTGTTGGCGGCGGGCCTGGCGTCGCGCTTGTTTGAATTCGTTAACTGCTTTAATATCTTCAACTATCATGTTTTGCAGTTTAATGGGAAGGCTGTTACCTTACAATGGGCATTCTGCATGAAATCAGCCGCGTTGCGGTTGTACAGCCTACAGTATAGCGACTGATTCGCCGCTAACAAATATCCCCAGTGTACTGGTTTATTGTTAACAAAGGATAAACAAACGTCAAACATGAACCCTCTATTTCAAATTCACCCCGAAATTGCCGCCGCGCTGCAAGATGGGACGGCGGTTGTGGCTTTGGAAAGTACATTGATCACGCATGGGCTGCCGTATCCACAAAATGTGGAAACAGCCAGGGCGATTGAGGCTGCTGTGCGCGACGGGGGAGCGCTGCCGGCAACTATCGCCATTCTGCACGGTCATATTCACGTCGGATTGAGCGAGGATCAGCTTCTCTATCTGGGGCAGCGCCCGCGAGCGGCGGTGCGCAAGTGCAGCCGGCGGGATTTGCCGCTGGCGCTGGCTTTGGCGGAAGACGGGGCTACCACAGTGGCGGGCACGATGATCATCGCGCACCAGGTGGGAATTGAGTTGTTTGCCACGGGCGGGATTGGCGGCGTGCATCGCGGGCATCCTTTTGACGTCAGCGCGGACCTGGAGGAGTTGGGACGAACGCCAGTAACAGTGGTATGCAGCGGAGCCAAAGCCATTCTGGATTTGCCCGCTACCCGCGAGGTGTTAGAGACCAATGGGGTGACCGTCGTAGGGTATGGGGTGGACGAAATGCCGGCATTCTACAGCCGGCGCAGCGGGCTGCCTGTGGATGTGCGCCTGGATACACCCGCGCAGGTCGCCGCCGTCATTCGGGCGCGCCGCCGCCTGAGTCTGGGCTGCGCCATCCTGGTGACCGTGCCCGTGCCGGCAGCCGACGAACTGCCATCGGATGTGGCGGAAGCGGCTGTGGCGGCGGCGGCGCAGGAGGCAGATAATGCCGGCATTCATGGTCCGGCAGCCACCCCCTGGCTGCTAGAGCGCGTGACGCAGCTAACTGCAGGCGCCAGTCTGCAAGCCAATACGGCGCTGCTACGCCACAACGCCTTCGTCGCCGCTCAAATTGCTGTAGAAGTTCAACTTCTCGACAGAAATTGAACTTCATCTACGCCGTAATAACGCCATCATCCTATCGAATTTTAGCTTATGTTCTGTATAATGGTGCAGCGTAGTCTGACCTGGTTGGCTACACAGGAAACTTATGCACAAGAAGAAGAACGTCGCTACCCTCCTGCGTGAGGGTTTCCGCCGCCTGAACTGGATGGTCTTTCTCCTATTTTGCCTGGGACTGCTAGGGATGGCTGCTTTATTTTGGGGGCTGCGCAGCACCCTCTGGCAAAATGAAGCGGCAGATTGGCTGCCCGCGCTGGCGCTGGCTGCCGCCACGCTGCTGGCGTTGGGTCTGCTCATGGGCCTGGTCATTCACCAGATAGGTCGCCAGACGCAGGCGGTCACCCTGGTAAGCATTGATGAGGAACTAAACAGGCTGCGGGTAGCCAGTGACCGCGCCAAAGCGCTGCAACAGATGGCTTCCACCATCAGCGCCACCCTCAGCTTTGAGCGGGTGATGGATGCCGCCCTGGACGTTTCTAGCCTGGTATTGGTGGAACTGGGCATGCCCGCCCAATCGCTGGTAGGGGCAGTTTTCCTCTATGAGGAAGGGAAATTAACGCCTGTGGCGGCGCGGCGCTTTGCGGCGCGCGATTTCGAGCAGGAAGTGCGGGACAATGCCGGCATCCTGGCGGAAGCCTTCAAAAGCGCCGAACCAATCAGCCTTGACAAACCCGCCCAAGACCCAGAACTGCGTAAATTCATCGCCTTCCATTCCTGTCAGAGCGCCGTCTGCGTGCCCCTGCGCGCTGGCTTCCAGATATTTGGGGCCATGATTGTGGGCACAGAGTTTGGCGTCCAATTTGATCAAGATCATCTCGAGTTTTTCAAAGCGGTAGCCGATCAAGCCGTGATCGCCCTGCAAAACGCGCAACTTTATCAAGCCCTTCGCGCCGAAAAACAACGCCTGATCGAAGCGGATGAAGAAGCGCGCAAGGAACTGGCGCGCAGCTTACACGACGGTCCCACGCAAAGCATTGCCGCCATCGCCATGCACATCAACTTTGTGCGCTCCCTGATGGTGCGGAACCCACGCCAGGCATTGGATGAACTAATCAAGGTAGAACGACTGGCCAAGCAAACGTCTAAAGAGATCCGCAGCATGTTGTTCGCCTTGCGCCCCCTCGTGTTGGAATCAGACGGGCTGGCAGCCGCGGTAGAAGCCATCCTGGACAAAATACGAGAAACGGACAAGCTCAAAGCGCGCCTGGTGGGCGGTGAATACGACAAACTCCTGGATCGCCAGACGCAAATGGTCGTCTTTTCCATTGTCGAAGAAGCGCTGGGAAATGCACGCAAACACGCCGCAGCCAAAGTCATTGAAGTGCGCTTCTGGCAGGAAGGGGATTTGTTTGTGGCCCGCGTGCAAGATGACGGCGTGGGCTTTGACGTGGGTGAAGTCAACGCCAACTACACCGCGCGGGGCAGCCTGGGCATGGTGAACATGCGCGAACGAGCAGAACGCATCGAAGGTTCCATTAAAGTAGATTCCGTGCCTGGACGGGGCACGGCTGTAACCCTGGTAGTGCCTATTAAGAAACGCAGCCAACTGGGGGACACGTAACCATGACCGAAAAAGGGTCGTGGTAGTGGTCAGATTTCAGATCGCAACGCTTCCTTAATCCGTGCTGGATCGTCTACGCCGACTTCCCCTATGGGCTATTTTTTTGTTGAGTCTGGCCGGCTGCTGGCTGCTGCGGGTGTGGTTCCCACTTTACCTCCACTACGCCAGCGCGCCGCTGCCAGATGTACGGCGTTTGTCGCCAACGCTGGCGGCGGGTCTGGCTTATGGCGCTGTATTGTGCGCTTTATTTGGGCTGCACGCCCTGGCTCACGAGCGCGTCCGGCAGCGACTGCCCCACCGTCCCCTGGTAACCATTTTGTTGGGTGCGCTGCTGCTGGCTCAGCCCTTAATCACCACTTTCCCCATCAACGCCACGGACCTCTATCGCTACGTCATTCGCGGACGAGTGAGCAGCATCTATGGTCATAATCCATACGAAACGCCGCCGGATGCCTTTCCCGACGACCCGTATCTGCCACTGGCAGGCGAGTGGGCAACAGAAACGACACCCTATGGTCCCCTGTGGGAGCTGCTTGCCGCCGCCGTCACCGGCGCCGCGCCAGGGAATTTGTGGCTCAACCTGCTCTCCTTCAAAATCATTCTCACCCTGGCTTTCCTGCTGACGGGGGCGCTGTTGTGGTGGACCTTAGCCGCCGACCCAGACCGTCCCGAACGCGCCACAAATGCCGGCAGGCTCCTGCTCTGGGCCTGGAATCCGGCGCTGCTGCTCATTTTTGTGGTGGACGGGCATAACGACGCCTTAATGTTATTCTGGCTGGTATTGGGCTGGTATCTGCTGCGCAGGCGTTGGCCCACGTTGGGCTTTCTCACCGCCACACTGGCGGCGCTGACGAAACCCATTGCCCTGCTGGCGCTGCCATTTCTTTTTGTCGCCGCCTGGCGCAGCGCTGCCCGCGTCAACAGTGGCGCGCTCTCTTTTCGTGTGGCCCGTTTTACGCCGCTGCTATATCACTCACAAATCTGGTTTGCTATGGGCGCGATTGCCGGCAGCGCGCTGCTAACGACGCTGGCTTTCCTCCCTTTCGGCTCGCCGCTGGAGTTAATTGGGCGGCTGCTGCGGGAAGCAACCGAATTTGCCGGCTTTTCGCCAGCCACTCTGCTCATTTTGCTGACACAGCGGCTGGAATGGTCCATTACCACCACCCAGATTAGCCTGGTGATGACCGGGCTCTTTGGTTTAGCAGCCTTATGGCTGGGCTGGCTGGCGCTGTGTGGGCGATCAGCCTGGCGGGGCGTCGCCGACATCTTTACGGTTTACGTGTGGCAGGCGCTGGCTTTTCGCATCTGGTATGCGGCCTGGCCCCTGGTCGGCGCGCTGCTGGACGACGACAGCCGCGCAGGCCGGCGGCGGCGGCGCGCCAGCCTGTGGTTCCTGTTTACCACGCAGCTTTCCGTAATTATTTATGGACACATGTGGCAGTTCCTATTGGGGCGCGATTTCCTCTGGTCTCACTTGATAGGCGTGCCGTTTACGTTTGGACTGCCCTGGTTGTTGGCTGGTTGGCAAACAAGACGAGAAGAGAGATTGTGAAGAATATCACTTGCGTAGGTTTTGCGTTGCCTTTGCGTCGCCTCTGCGTACAGCAGCAGGCGGACAGTTGGTCTAAAATAAAGAGCATAAAATCTCTTCTTCTCCTCCTTTTGAATGAGAGTCTTGGTTCGGCGTCCTTGACTCTCAGAAAATTTTCAGGCCAGCTTTCGGGCTGGCCTGTTTTTTTGCCTGACCTCCGTCGCCGACCGCTTTCTGCCCCCTTTTCGCTCGCGGCGTATAATTCCAGCCATGTCATCGCCATCTGATCCATCATCTCAGGCGTCTGCGGTGTCTGCGCGGACGCAGATGCTGCAAGCTGCCGGCATTGTTATGGTCGCCATGGTACTCAGCCGCTTGCTAGGACTGGGGCGGGACGTAGTCATCAACTATTACTACGATGCGCTCAGCCTGGAAGCCAACGCTTACGCCATCGCCAGCCGCTACCCGCAGTTAATCTTTACGGTGATTGCCGGGGGCGCTTTGGGTTCAGCCTTCATTCCCGCCTTCGCCGCCCATTTCGTCCAGGACGACGCCGATGGGGGATGGCGACTATTTTCCGCCATTATTAACCTGGCTACGCTGGCAACAACGGCTGTCGCTGGTCTGGCTTTCTGGTTAACGCCGCAGATTATCAGGCTGGCTTACCCGGAGTTAATCAACGCCAATCCGGGTTTGCTGCCCATGACGACCAGCCTGATGCGCGTGATGCTGCTCTCCTCCATCATTTTTGGCGCCAGCGGGGTCATTATGGGGGCTTTGAATGCGCGGCAGCATTTTTTAATGCCGGCATTAGCCGGCAGCATCTACAATCTGGGCATTATGTTGGGCGCCGTCCTGTGGCCGGGCAACGTGATGGGGCTGGGCTACGGCGTGGTCATCGGTTCTGCCGGGCATTTGTTGGTACAGCTACCCGCGCTGCGCCAGAAACAGGCCCGCTACGTCCCATTGCTGACCTTGCGGGACGCAGGCGTGCGCCAGGTGCTGCGCCTCATGGCGCCGCGCGTCGTCGGCCTTTCCTTCAGCGAAATCACCATTATTGTTACCCAGTTTCTGGCGCAAGCCATGCCTCTGGGCAGCATCCGCGCCCTGGATCAGGCCTGGCGGGTCATGAGTATGCCCCTCGGCTTTCTGGGGCAGGCGTTGGGCATCGCGGCTTTTCCTACGTTTGCCACCCTGGCTGCCGCCGCCAATCTGGTGGAAATGCGCCGCATTCTGGCGGATACTTTGCGCCTGATCACCTTCCTGGGTCTCCCCGCCGCTATTTTGCTGGGCGTACTGCGCGAACCGCTGATTACCCTCTTCTTCGAGCGCGGAGATTTCGGTCCCACCGCTACGCAATACGTGGCCTGGGCGCTGCTTTTTTACGCCGTGGGGCTGGTCAGTCTGGCGGCTATTGAAGTAATTGCCCGCGCCTTCTATGCCCTGGGCGACACAGTGACGCCCGTGTTGGCTGGCGGCGCGCAGTTGCTGCTGATGGTTGCCTTTGGCTTGTGGTTCAGCCGCCTTATCTTTCCCGCCGCCGGCTGGCTGGTATTTGGCGGCCTGGCGCTGGGGCACAGCCTGTCTAACTGGGTCGAAATGGGGCTGCTGCTGTGGTTGCTGCGGCGCAAAATGGGCGGCATAGATGGGCGGCATTTGTGGAATGGCGTATGGCGCATGGGGTTGGCGGCGCTGGCCTCAGGGCTGGTCAGCCAGATCGCGTATAACCTGGGGCAAAACAGGGGGCTGCTGCTATCCCTGCTGGGTAGCATACTGGCTGGCGGTCTGGTTTATTTGTTGAGCAGTCTGGCGCTGCGCCTGCCCGAACCATACCTTTTGCTCAGCCCGCTGCGCCGCCTGCGCCGCCGTTAACGCAGTTAACGCGACTGCTGTTGCCGTCTGTTGCCACGCGGAGTAAGATTCTCATACAACTGATGGGCGACGCAAGGGTAACCGCGCTACCCATGAGTTACTACCTATAACGATTACCGGAGTTGTTTTTCATGTCTTCATTTGCTCTTTCCGCGGAACAACTGCGTCGCGTCTGCTCCCTGGACCATTTTCAATTTGAGACGACCGCCGAACTGGAAGCGCAAAACGCCATTATCGGTCAGCCGCGCGGCACGCGCGCCATTGAATTTGGTATTGGCATCCGCAGCCAGGGATACAACGTTTTTGTCCTGGGGGAAACGGGCACCGGGCGCATCACCGCTATTCGCCGCTTCCTGCGCCACAAAACTTCTGATCGCCCCATTCCGTCAGATTGGGTTTACGTGCATAATTTTGCTACACCCCATCGTCCGCGCGCCATTCGCTTCGCCCCTGGCAAAGGCAGCGCGTTTAAGCTGGAACTGGACAGCCTGCTGGTCTGTTTACGTGAAGATTTGCCTAAAGCGTTTGAAAATGAGGCGTATCGTGACAGCATTGAGAAAATCCGCCTCCAGTTTGAGGATCGCCAGTCGGAGGTTTTTGCCGCGCTACAGGCTAAAGCGCAGGCGCAGGGATATACTATTTTGCGCACAGCCGCCGGATTGGATATTTCTCCCGTGATTGATGGTCAGGTCATGACGCCGGAGATGTTTCAGCAATTGCCGGCAGAACAGCAACGCACCATTGACAAAGAAACCCAAACCCTGAACGCTGAACTGGACGACGCCTATTACCAGATTCGCCAGTTTGAAACGGAAACGCGCCAGGCGGCGGACAAGATCAACCGCCAGGTGGCCGAAACTGCCATTGACCACATCTTCACCCACCTGCGCCAATGCTACCAGGAGGAAAAACAAGTCCTGATCTATCTGGACGAGGTATACAAAGATGTTCTGGACAATGTGCAGGACTTCTTGCCCAACGAGAATCGGGAAGGTGAGGTTGATCTGCGCCGCTATACGGTCAACCTGGTGGTGGATAACAGCCAGACGAGCGGCGTCCCCGTCATCTTTGAGGCAAACCCCACCTACGCTAATCTGATTGGTCGCATCGAATATGAAATGGTCTACGGGGCCATGACCACCCATTTCACCAACATCAAAGCCGGCAGCCTGCACGCCGCCAATGGCGGCTACCTGGTCATCAACGCCCGCGACTTACTACAGCACGAAATAGCCTGGGAAACGCTGAAACGGGCCTTGAAAGAGCAGGAAATTCAACTGCAATCCCCAGGCACGTTTGATGGCGGCAATCAGGTATTAGCCAAATCCCTGGACCCGGAGCCAATCCCCCTGGCTATTAAGGTCATTCTCCTGGGCAATCCGCGTCTCTACTACATGCTGTATGAAATGGATGAGGATTTTGGCGAGCTTTTCAAAGTAAAGGCGGATTTTCACTCCGATATGCCGCGTAACGAAGAAAACGAAATGGAATACGCGCAGTTTATTGCCAGCCGCTGCCAGGAAGAAAAGATGGGGCATTTTGACCGTTCCGCGGTAGCCAAAGTGATTGAACACGGCTCTCGCCTTAGCGCCCACCAGGAAAAACTGACAACCCGTTTTGGCCTGGTGACCGACGTGGTGCGCGAAGCCAACTATTGGGCCAGCCAGCGCGGCGCGGCCATTGTCACCGCCGCCGACGTGAATAAAGCCATTGAAGAACAGGTATACCGCGCCAATGAGGTCGAAGAACGTATCCAGGAACAGTTCGACGAAAACATCATCATGGTCACCACGGAAGGGCACGTGGTCGGGCAGGTCAATGGGTTGTCGGTGTTAGACCTGGGGGATTATGCGTTTGGTCAACCCAGCCGCATCACGGCGCAGACGTATATGGGCGAGGAAGGGGTGGTCAATATTGACCGCGAGGTAGAAATGGCTGGTCCGCTGCACAATAAGGGACTGCTGACGTTGGTCGGCTACCTGGGGGGCACTTATGCCCAAGACCAGCCGCTGTCGCTCTCGGCCAGCCTGGCTTTCGAGCAAAATTATGGCGGCGTGGATGGAGACAGCGCTTCTTCGGCGGAATTGTACGCCTTGCTCTCCAGTCTGTCTGGCGTGCCCGTCAATCAGGGACGGGCGGTAACCGGTTCGGTAAACCAGCGGGGGGAGATCCAGCCTATTGGCGGCGTCACGGAAAAGATTGAGGGCTTTTTTACCCTATGCAAGAAGCGCGGCTTGACTGGGGATCAGGGGGTGTTAATTCCTGTGGGCAACGTCAAGCACATAATGGTCCATGAGGAAGTGGTGGAAGCGGTGCGCGCCGGGCAGTTCCACGTGTGGGCAGTACGTTCCATTGATGACGGGATAGAGTTGTTGATGGGCAAGAGCGCTGGCAAACGCAACAAAAAAGGCGCTTATCCTGAGGGCAGCATTCACTATCTGGTACAGGCTCGTCTGCGCGAGTTGGCGGAAGAACTGAAGCAGTTTGGCGAGAGCGACGACAACCCAAGCCAGGAGGAAGATGCCGGCAATCATCAACCCAATGCAGGATGATGATTGCCGGCAAAGACCCAAACAAACCTTTCAGGTTTACGCCAACGCAAACCGGCGGCGCAAGTGAAACCTGAAAGGTCTTTCTCCTTTACAGCCTGGGCAGCAAGTAATCGTAGGCGCTCAGGGCTGCTTTGACCCCTTCACCCACAGCCACTAATACCTGCTCGGCATAAATACTGGTCACGTCGCCAGCGGCAAAAATGCCCGGCGTGCTGGTACGGTTATAGCAGTCCACCTGGATAA
>CAYQYJ010000008.1:25109-35508 GCA_964421605.1 uncultured Ardenticatenaceae bacterium
CCAGCGGCAAAAATGCCCGGCGTGCTGGTACGGTTATAGCAGTCCACCTGGATAAAGCCGTTTTCATCCAACGCCACCAGGTCAACCACCATTTCAGAATTGGGCAGCAGCGCCTTCTCCACAAAGGCGCCATCCACGTCAATGGCTTGTCGCTGTCCCGCCGGGTTCTGCACCACCACCCGGTTGCAGTAACCATTCCCTTCCACGCGAGTTACTTCATACTGCTCCAAAATAGTCACATTAGGCGACCGTCGCAGCTTCTGACCCAGGTCAGTAGCCAGGATGGGTTCCGCAGGACCAATCAAGTGAACGTGCGCCGCCACCGTAGCCAGCTCGCCTGCGGAGCGCAGCGCCAGTTCGCCATCCCCAATGACCGCCGTTTCCTTGTCAATAAACAAAGGCGCATAGCTCAGCGCCGAGTAGCATAACCCCCGCGACAGATATTCCCGTTCGCCGGGCACGTTGAGCCGCTGCTGGCGCGCTCCTGTGGCGATAATCACGGCTCTGGCTAACAGTTCGCCGCCGCCTTTGGTATACACCACAAACCCTTCGCCATACCGCTCAACCCGCTCGACAGCTTCCATGTGGCGCGCAAACTTCAAATACTCTAGTTCGCTCTTGAACTTATTCACCACCTCCACCCCATTGATCACCTGATAATTGTCCAGGTCCGGTAGCTCCAGGTGGAAATTGGTCTTGCCGCCCAGGTCTTGCGAGACGAGCAGCACGTTCAGCCGCTTGCGGATAGCGTACATTGTAGCCGTTAACCCGGCTGGTCCACCGCCAATAACAATCAGGTCATACATAATTCACCTCACATCACGTCTGCTGGGGCTTCGGCAATGAAGCCATTTTCCATCATCATCTGGGTCAGATTGCGCGAGCGCCTGATAATGGTTGTGGCATGGTTAAACAACTCATCATAGCTCTTAGTCAAACGCGCCACGCCTTGCGCCTGCGCCCTCATACCTACCGCCGCCGCCTCGCGCGGGAACACTTCCCAATTGTCCATCGTGGGCAAGATGTGTTCGTCATCCAGATGATGGCTGATCTGATCCGCCAACGCCTGCGCCGCCGCAAAACACATCTCATCCGTAATCGTATGGGCGCGCACATCCAGCACGCCGCGGAAGATGCCGGGGAAGCCCAATGAGTTGTTTACCTGGTTGGGGAAGTCCGAACGACCAGTAGCCACAATGCGCGCGCCAGCCGCCTTCGCCTCCCAGGGCCAGATTTCGGGCACAGGATTGGCGCAGGCAAACACAATAGCATCCTGATTCATGCGCGCCACCCATTCGGGCAAAATCGTGCCCGGCCCCGGCTTCGATAAGGCAATGACCACGTCCATGTCTGCCATGGCCTCGGCAATGCCGCCCTGCCGGTTGTCGCCATTCGTGATCTGGCAGTAGTGCCACTTATCCACATATTCAGCCCGCCGCAGCATCAGGTCGCGGCGATGCGCGCCCAAAATGCCTTTGCTGTCCACCATCACGCAGCGGGTGGGGTCAACGCCCCAGGCAAAGATGAGGCGGGCGCAGGCTACGTTGGATGCGCCACAGCCAATAAAAGCAATACTCACCGTTTCTTTCGGCTTTCCTACTACAGCCAGGGCGTTCATCAACCCGGCCAACGTTACCGTAGCCGTGCCCTGCTGATCGTCGTGCCAGACAGGAATTTCCGCTTTCTCGCGTAAAGTATCCAGAATACGGAAGCATTTAGGCTGAGACAGGTCTTCCAGATTAATGCCGCCAAAAGAGGGCTGCAGCATCAATACGGCGTCAATGATCTTGCCGGGGTCTTTGGTATCCAACATAATGGGGACAGCATCCACACCGCCCAAATATTTGTAGAGCAGGGCTTTACCTTCCATCACAGGCAAGCCAGCTTTGGGACCAATGTCGCCCAGCCCTAACACGCGCGTGCCATCGCTGACGACGGCTACCGTGTTCCATTTGTTGGTGTATTCGTAGACTTTGTCCGGGTCAGCGGCAATGGCGCGACACGGCTCAGCCACGCCAGGCGTGTACCAGATGGCAAAGTCTTCAAAGTCACGTACAGCACATTTGAGTACAGTTTCAGTTTTACCACGATAAAAAGGGTGCAGTTTCATAGCCGCCGCCGAGGGTTTCCTGGCTCTGGCTAGAAGCTCCGCTACATTGACGGGGTCTTCTTTTGTTTTCAACATGATCCAACTCCCTGTGGATAGTGTGAGTGTGGAGCAAAAGTAAGGGGCTGGCGGGCAAGAGGCTCATTTACAGAGGTGCGACAGTTAACGCGCCTGAATTGGGGGCGGGGTGAAAACGGTTTTAGGGGGCGACGTTTTCAAGAGGGCTGCCCGCCTGATGGCGCAGAACGACAAAAGCGCGCCCGCATTCGCGACCATCACTGATTACATGATCTGGCTTTTTGCAAAGCAGCGCAAGTGAAGATCACGCCCTTTATCAGGTGATAAATGTCATATGTTTGCCAGCGCCCCGGCGAAGATGGTGGTTGGTGGGAAGTGGTTGTCTCCTGCCAGAACAGGTTCACGCGGAGGCGCAGAGACGTGTAGGACAAACTGTTAGCTTGTCCCTTGATTACCGCCGCGGTCGCCAGTTGACTGCCCCCACCCCACTCAAAATTAACAGCCCCCCAACCAACAACCGCCAATCCACCAACTCGCCCAGGACCAGCGCTCCGGCGCTCACGCCCACCACCGGCAGCAAATAAGTCACCAACGTGGTGCGCGTTGCTCCCCACCGCTGCAAGATGAAAAAGTAGAAGATATAAGCCAGACAGGAACCTAACACCCCCAACCATAACAGCGCCCCTACCGCCGACCAGGTTAACTGCTGCCCGCCAAAATCCTCAAATAATAGCGCCGCCGCCCATACAAACACGTCAGCCACCAGTAGTTGACCAAAAGCCGCCGTCACCGGCCCCACCTGGCGCAGTTTGGCGCGGGCATAAGCCGAGCCAGCAGCATAGCAAAGGGCGGCCAGCACGATAGCTAACTGCGGCAGCAGGTTACGCCAATCCCAGCCCAGGTTGCGGCTGAGAAGGAGCATGACGCCGCCAAACCCGACCAGGAGGCCAATGATCGTGCCCAGGGTCACCTCTTCCCGCCGCAGCAGCATTCCTGACAGCACAATGCTGAACAATGGTACGGTGCTGTTTAGCACGGAAGCCACACCGCTGGAGACGCCCCGGTCGCCCGACTCGCCCCAGGTGATCAGCACAAAAGGCAGGGCAGTGTTCACCACGCCTAATACCAACAAGTGGCGCCAGATTTCCCAGGATGCCGGCAGCGTCAACCCCCGCCAGCGCATAATCACCCCCAACGCCAGCCAGCCGATCAACAGCCGCAGCCCCACCAACGTTAACGGCTGCAACGTCTCCAGCGCCACCTTGATGAATAGAAACGACGTTCCCCACATCAAGGCCAATCCCCCAAATGCCAGCCATGTCCTATCCAGGCTGCCGCTCCGTAATTTTTTCATTTTGTCGTGATTACCATACCTCTGTAGCGCTGCCGGCAGCCAGAAAAAAGGCCGCTGTCGGTCAGACAGCGGCCTTTAGAGAACCGTTCAATGGCAATGATTGATTAAATGTGCAACCTTCACAGGCTAACGTCGCCGCCTCAGGCGGCGCAACTCAAGCTATTTGTGCACCCGCTTTTCACCACACCACAGTGTGGTGTAGGTCAATTCGCTCAATTGACCCAACGAGGGCCGTAGCGGCTATGGCATTAACAGCCAGACGCAACACGAGCGTGCTGCGCCCGTATCGCAAACCCACAAACGAACAGCGACTAACGAATGGCTACTTGCGTGTCTTTATCAAACAGGTGCATGTTGCTCATGTCCATGACCAGCGATACGGCGCCGCCAATCCTTGGCGCCAGGCGGGTATCCACAATAGCTACCTGGTTGCGTGTGCCCGTATTCACATACAAATGCAGTTCGTGCCCCAGCAGTTCCACCACTTCCACGGTCCCTTCCAGCGGGGATGGGGTGATGCTGGGCGGCGCAAAGTTCTTGGCGTGAATATGTTCGGGACGCATACCAAAAATAACCTGTCGCCCAATGTAATTGCCGTAAATGGATTTGCGCTGCGCGGGCACCATTGCCCGGAAGTCGCCTGTATCTACGTACAGATTCCCCTCTTCGGCTACCAGAGTGGCATCGTAGAAGTTCATGCTAGGGCTGCCGATAAAGCCAGCCACAAACACGTTGTGCGGCTCTTCATACAGTACACGCGGCGGATCAACCTGCTGTAATTCACCCGCGTGCAAAACAGCAATGCGATCCCCCATTGTCATGGCCTCGACCTGGTCATGGGTGACGTAAATAAAGGTAGTCCCCAAACGCTTGTGCAACTTGGAAATCTCCGCCCGAGCCGTTACACGCAGTTTGGCATCCAGGTTAGACAGCGGCTCATCCATTAAGAACACAGCCGGTTCACGCACAATGGCGCGGCCTACCGCGACACGTTGGCGCTGACCACCAGAAAGAGCCTTCGGTTTGCGGTCCAACAGCGCCATCAGCCCCAAAATTTCTGCCGCTTCTTTCACACGGCGATCGATCTCCGCCTTGTCTACTTTACGTAGCTTCAAGCCAAAAGCCATATTGTCATACACCGTCATGTGCGGATAAAGCGCATAGGACTGAAACACCATGGCAATATCACGGTCCTTAGGCGGCACGTCATTGACAACCCGATCACCAATCAAGATTTCGCCAGAAGTGATCTCTTCCAACCCCGCTAACATACGCAGATTAGTGGATTTGCCGCAGCCAGAAGGTCCCACAAATACCAGAAACTCTTTGTCGGCGATTTCAATATTCATATTTTTGATGACGCTGACGTCGCCGAAACTCTTTACTACGTTACGAAAGGATACACTAGCCATCTACGGTCTCCTTGGAGAATAGCGGTCTCAACTACCAGACACGATTGTACCATGAGGAACTACAGCAAAATATAACGATACCTGCTAATGATGTCAAGTACTTTACAAAGTATAAAACCAAATTTGTTGCCAAGTTACGTATTTAGGCAATTTTACGCTTCGTTGGGAACCGCTTGGGGTGCATAGGCGCTACAACAACGTCAACAGCGCTGCCAGTAAAAATAAGCCGCCAGCCAGCAGCAGCGCCCCCCGATTTTCACTCAGAGCCGCCATCAAGAGCGGTGGAGCGGGACGGAGACGCTCCTGTTCCGGGCGGCGCACTTGCCCCAACAACACCTGGCGGAAAGCCATCACATTTTCGGGGCGATCGTCCGGGTGCATAGACATCGCCCATAACACCGCCTCGGACACGTGTAATGGAATGTGTGGGTTGAGTGTACGCGGCGGGCGCAAAGCCGCAGCCTGTAAGAAACGTTCTTTGGCGGAGGGGGGCGGCGTCCCTGTAAGCATGTGATACAACGTGGCGCCCAAGGCATAAATGTCGGAACGCACATCCGTATGATCGCTGTCGCCGCCATACTGCTCCAGCGGCGTATACAATACTGTCCCTCGCCCTTGAATCACCGTAATGGTGCGGGACTCGTCGCCAGCCATCAATTTCACCAGCCCAAAGTCCACCAGTTTGATACGGTTGTCTGGCGTCAGCTTAATATTGGCTGGTTTGATATCCCGATGGAGCACAGGGGGATTTTGCCTGTGTAAATAAGCCAGGGCGTCAATAATTTGCAGCGCCCAATCGGTCACCACGCTGGCTTCCAGATGCAGGGACTCCTGTTGACTTTGTTCCAGCATTTCCTTCAAATCTCGACCTGGCACAAAATCCATAACCAGATAATCCCGGTCGTTTTCCTGGAAAAAGTCGGAAACTTTAGGCAGGTTGGGATGGTCCAACTGGGCCAGAATGCTGGCTTCCTGCAAAAACTGGTTCTGCATTTGCGCCGCCGCCGCCGGGCCAGCGCTGTGGTCAGGTTGCACCTCTTTGATGGCGCAGAGACGACCCGGCAGCCGCAAATCCTCGGCGCGGTAGATGCTGCCCATCCCACCCTGTCCCACAACGTTGGTCAGCTTATAGCGTTTGCGTAGAATAGTGTTGTCTGGTAATGGCGGTAACATGAAACTTCTCTGGAATTTTACGTTTTGCGCCTTACGCTTTATTATATACAGGTATCGGGCTGGTTGCTTTGTATTAAAGCCGCGCGGGTTTCAACCTCGCCAACAATAGGATTGAGAGACACACAGTTGAATGGGCAATTTTTGCATAGAGACGCCAGGTTGCCCACCACGTAAGCCCCAAAAAGCTGAGGAGATCATGAACCAACAACCCGTACTTATCACGCGCGAAGGAGAACTGGTGGGCCAACAGTGGCCGTTAAACGCCGCTGAAATCATGATTGGCCGGGGCAGCGACTGCCAGATCGCCCTGCCAGAGCGGCAGGTTTCCCGTTACCATGCCAAAATTACCAAAGAAGGTAACAGTTACATATTGCACGATCTCGACAGCAAGAATGGCACGCATTTGAACGGCACACAAGTTAAAGGTTCGGTACGGCTGCAAGATGGGGATGAGATTCAAATTGCCCTATGCGTCAAACTGCTGTTTGTGGGAACTGACGCCACTGTGCCTCTCACCTTTGAGCCGCCCACGGCTCCTAAGAATCTGGTACTTGATGAGGCGCAGCGTTCGGTATTGATTAATCATGAACCGCTGGATCCGCCGCTATCGCTGGCTCAATTTCGACTGTTAAAAGCGTTGTACGATGCGGCTGGAGCCGTCTGCGACCGAGATATGATTGTCGAAGCAGTCTGGCCGGGTACGGACGGCAGCGGCGTTTCCGAACAAGCCATTGATGCTTTGGTGCGCCGCCTGCGCGATCGCCTGGCGGAAGCGGATGGTTACAACTACATCGTCACCGTACGGGGCCATGGTTTCCGCCTGGACAATGAACCACATTAACGCCCTGCCAGTAGGGCAAAGCATATGCCACACAGGGTGTATGCAACACGCCCCTACCGTTTGACGCCAGGGTAGGGGTGTATTGCATAGACCTTTTCTATATACCTGGGGACAGGTTCCGATTTGCCAGAGGGTGTATTTCAAATGAGTTAGAGGAGTGGGCATCCTCAGATATCCACCCGTTCGCATCCTTCGGTAGACTCAGGACAGGTTCTGAGGATGCGAACTCCTCGCTTTCAACTGAAATGAAAAACACCCTCTGCCAGATGACTAACTACTGCTGCAAGTAGTCGGCTACCAGCTTCTCCAACTTCCTGATCTGTTCGGTAATCTGCCCGTCGCCAGTTTGTTCTGTCTGGTTCGCCAATACGCGCAATATGTTGACCATATCGGGGGAGACCATGTGTGCATTTGCTGCCAGGATCTCCCGCTGCGCCGCTTCGGTTTCCGCCTGCATCAACTCTTCCAGGAAGCGTATTTCCGGCGGTGTCTGATTCTCCACTTCCGTCAGGATCAGGTCCCGCACTTCAGCTAAGGCGCTGACCTGTTGCACCGCGCCAGCCTGTTCGGCTTGAGCCAGCGTGGAAGAGAGCAGGTACATGAAGGCTTCATCTATTTCTGGCAGATGTTCTTGCACCGCCGCCTGGCGGTCGGGTGCAGTCAGGATGGCGTTCAACACCTGACCCGCCTGATCCATAATGGCTTTTGATTCTCGCTGGACGGCGGCTTGCACCTCCAGCAGGCGAGTGCGAATTTGAGCGAGACGGGCGGCTTCGGTTTGATTGCCGGCACTCTCCCGCTTTTCAATCTCCTCCGTCAACAAACTAAAAAACGTGTACGTCAACGCCGCCTGCCCCACCGCCGCCAATCCGTCCACCAGCGCGTCATCTTCTTGATGCTGCACCACGTACGCCACCAACAGTTCAGGCGATAGACCGCCCTGCTTTTTCGCTGCCTGCCGGAAACGATGCAGCACCCCCTGCCGCCTCTCCAACTGCCGCCCTACCGCCGTTTCCCGATACAGTCGCGCTTGCAAGTTAGTCAACTTTAACGTCTGTTCCGCGTCCTGGCTTTCTGTAGACGCTTGCAGCACGTTGCTCAACATGGCGAAAAACGTCTCGTCAATTAAACTGGCCTGGTCTTGCAGCAAAATGTCAGCCACGTCGCGGCTGGTGGTAGACAGCTTTTGCAGCAGTTCTCCTTGCCGCCGCTGCCGCGCCATCATCTCTGGCGTCACGCCCTCCGTCTCCAGCACCTTTTCAATCAGCGTCTGGTAGGTGAGGATAGTCTGCGCTTGCAGCATGTAGCCGCGCCGCTTTTCGGGGGGCGTCTGGTTCATCACCTGCTGCACCAGGTCGCCAATCACCCGCTGTTGTTCCGTGTGGGACAGGTTTAGCTCCATGGGCACGAAAACCAGGAACTGTTCGTGAGCCGGGTCGTGATAGAGCAGTGGCGTGCCCAACTGGGCGCTAAAACCACAGTTGGGGCAGACCGCCAGGTTCAGCCGCCCACTGAGAAGCATCCGCTTCAGTTCGGGCATCTGACCCACGTCTACAATCTGGAAAATTTCCGCGTTGAATGGCACGCGGCATTGGGGACAGTTTAATTGTGTTAACATATTCTCACTTTGAACGCCTTGCCCACAAATCGGCATTCATTTGGGAGCAGGCTGATAAGCGCCCCGGTCGCTGCTGGATAGCGACGAAACGCAGCCATCATGCCATGTTACTGCACAGGCAAGGAAAAGGTAAAGGTTGTGCCAGGCTGGCCTGGTTCGGCGTCGCTGTTGTTCTCAAACCAGATGCTGCCGCCATGCGCCTCGATAATGGCTTTGGTCAAATAGAGTCCCAGCCCTGTGCCTTCCGCCTGACGGCTGAGCGCGTTATCCAACCGCGAAAATTTCTGAAAGATGCGGTGCTGCTGGTGAACGGGGATGCCAATCCCTTCGTCGCGCACCGATACGGTAATGTAATCTGGGTGAATTGTACCAGATATGCGGATAACGCCGCCGGCGGGGGCATATTTGATGGCGTTGCTGATCAGGTTATTGAAGACCTGCGTCAGCCGCCGTTCATCGCCGTTGATAATGGGAAAATCCTCTGGAAAGTCTATCTTAAAGGTGTGTTTTGGCGCTTGGGCGTTGAATTTGCGAGCGACTGCCTGGGCAACTGCCGGCAAATACAACTCCCCGCTCTTGTCTAAAGCAAACGTGCCCGACTGCAGCCGCGAAGCCGTTAGCAGATTATCAATCAAATCGGTCAGGTTATCCGCTTCTTCCTCAATGACCGTCAAATACTCCTGCTGCACCTCACCCGGCCAGTCGGCGTCTACGCGGCGCAGCGTGCCGGCATATCCCTTAATAATGGAAACAGGCGTTTTTAACTCGTGGCTGATTACCGAAATAAACGTCTTTTGTAGTTCCTCCTCCTCCTTAAAACGAGTCAAATCCCGCACGTTGGCCACAATATTCACCAGCCGCCCGCGCAGGTCAAGCACAGGGGCATAGGTGATGCCCAATCGGATCAAGCCATCATCCGCTCGTCGCAAATCCCCTTCCACGTACAGATGCGCTCCGCCAGGCATAGGCCAGCCATTCTCCTGCGCCCCCTCCAGGTCTACGTTCGTCTTCAACGTTTGCCAGCGAATCACCTGTCCGTGCGGCTCACCCACAGCCTCCATGGCGGGCCAGGCTGTCATGCGGTTGAGGGCGCTGTTAAACACCAGGATGTTCAGATGCGCGTCCAAAATCATGACGCCATCCGCGCTCTGTTCCAGAATAGCATCTAGCCGTTGCTTTTCCGCAATCACCTCCTGATACAGGCGGGCGTTCTTAACGGCAATCGCCGCCTGGTCGGCAAAGCTTTGCAGCAGGTTGGGCGCATCCGGGCTGAGCATGTGCTGCCCCACCTGAAAGACGTAAATCATGCCCACCACCGTGTCGCCGCTCAACATGGGCAGGCGAACGACCTGCGTCAACCCAATGTCGGCCGTCTGCGCCAGCGTCTCTACCACCTGCGTCAGATTGGGAATAGCCTGGCGTTCCTGTCCTTCGTCATAAGGCAGGCCGTGACGCAGCAGGTCGGCGTCCTCCAGCAGGTGGCGCGGGATGCCATAAGCCGCCGCCACGCGGAATACCTTTTCGTGGGGATCAGCCAGGGCAATAATGCCGGCGCGCCCCGAAATAAACTCCACCGACGCCTGCACAATAATGCGCAGCACATCTCCCAGGTCCAATTCCGACGTCAGGGCGCGGCTGATAGCCAGCAAATATTCACGTTGGCGGATGCGGTAATCAACTAACACAATACCAACTACCTTGTCCTGGCTGGCGCGTTAGCCAATTGTCCAGAAATAAGTTCGTAGTGACGGCTTTAGCCGCCCGAACGGCTAAAGCGGTTACTTCGAGCGAAAACCGCCAGGTTATTTACAGACAGTTAATAACCAAAGTGGAGATTTTAACATATGCCCACAAACCTGGCAGAAACCCACACCCC